>NZ_JBFHDW010000146.1:0-6708 GCF_041584535.1 Actibacterium sp.
CGACCCGCGCCACGCCTTCAAGCGCCAGCTTCAGGATACCATACAAGGTCATCGGACGCGGATGGACCGGATCATCCGGGCCATAAACACCGCCAGTACTGGCAAAAGCGATGCGGGTGACGCCCAAGGCCGCAGCGGCGGAAAACACGTTCTGGCTGCCGATCAGGTTGACCTCGATCGCAAGACGCGGATCGGCGGCGCAATCGACGGTCATCAGACCGGCCAGATGGATCACCGCCTCGCAGCCGCGCATGGCGTTGGTCACATCCGCCAAAGACCGGATATCCCCCGCGATCAGGCGCGCCTGATCCGACAGGCCGGGCTGCACGAAGTCCAGATTTTCAGGCCGGGGCGCCAGATCGAACAGGCAGGGCGTCAGGCCATGCTGCACCAGTTCACGCGCCACCCATGCGCCGATAAACCCCGTGCCGCCGGTGACCAGAACCCGGGTCACTGCCCTGCTCCGGTCGCGGTCTGGGCGGCAATATAGCCAAAGACGATACCGGGCCCGATGGTGATGCCGGGGCCGGGATAGACCCCGCCCATGATCGAATTCATATCGGCGCCGGCGGCGAACAGACCGTCGATCACCGAGCCATCCTTGCGCAGCAGACGCGCATGCTCATCCGTCACCAGACCCGTCGCCGCGCCGATATCGCCGGGCCACAGCTTGACCGCGTAATAGGGGGCGGCCTCAAGCTTGCCCAGCGTCGGGTTCGGGCCGTGGCTGGCATCGCCGTTGGCGCGTTCATAGACCGTGCTGCCACGGGCGAAATCAGCGTCAACTCCGGTTTCGGCATAGGCATTCATACGGCTGACCGCGTCCGCCAGCCCCGCCGCATTGATATCCAGCTTCAACGCCAGCTCGTCCAGCGTCTTGCCTTGGGTCAGATAGCCATCCGCAAGGAACGGTTTCAGGTCCGCCCCACCCGGACGCACCATGCCCAAGCCGTATTTGGCAATCGCCCGGGCGTCAGCGATCAGAAAGACCGGAATGTGGCTGCCGTTCTTGTTGGCCGCATACATGCCGCTGACGAACTCATGATACGAGCGGCTTTCATTCATGAACCGCTTGCCATCGCGACCCACGGCGATGATGCCGGGCTTGCTGCGGTCCAGAACGAAATGCGGATAGGCGGCGGTGCTGCCATCGGCGCGTTTGCGATGCGACACCGGCGCCCAGTAACAGGGCTGGGCCGAGGTATCGGAATAACGCGCGCCCATGCCCAGCACGATGTCATGCAATTCGCCGGTATGACCGGGCGCGGCGGGGCTGAATTCGGGGGCCGGGTTGGGCAGCATCTGTTGCCGTTTTTGCGGATGACGGGCAAAACCGCCGCTGGCCAGAACGACACCTTTCTTCGCCACGACCGACCGCACATCCGCGCCGCGCTTCAGCCTCAGGCGATGGGCCGCGCCGCCAAGCGGTTCCAGCCCGGTCACCTGAGTTTCGGTGACGATGGTGACACCCAGCTTGCGCGCCGTCAGCAACATCCGCCCGATCAGGGCATTGCCCATCAACAACCGCGTGTCGCGGCCATAGCGCATTTTCTGCAGGTAGTATTTGCCGACGATCCGCATCGAATAGGCCAGCGACTTCAGCGATTTCTTCATGTTCAGCAGATGCGGAATGTCGTCGCGGTCAATCATCATCCCGTTCAGGATGGTCAACTCGGGGATCGGTGGGCGGATCAGGGACAGATCGTCGCCCAGAGAGGCGCCATCAAAGGGCTGCGGTTCAAGCGCGCGACCGTTCGAGGTGCTGCCCTCAAGCTCGTACAGGTAATCGGGGTGGAAAGGACGCGGGCGGAATTGCACGTCGGTCTTGTCTTCCAGCGCGTGAATGGCCGAGGCGCCATTGGCGACAAAGGCCTCGCGCAGCGCCCGGGGGGCGCGGTTGCCGACGGCACGATCCAGAAAGCCCAGAACCTTGTCGGCGCTGTCTTCCGTGCCGAACGCATTGGAATAGCGGGTCAGCGGCACCCAGGTCGTCGCGGCGGACAGGGCCGAGGTCCCGCCCAGATATTCGGTGCGTTCAACCAACAGCACGCGCTGGCCATTCAGCCCGGCAAACACCGCCGCAGCCATGCCAGCCGCCCCCGCGCCCAAAACGATGAGATCAAATTCCTGACCTTCCGATACGGCCGTCAGTTCACAGCTTTTGCCCGGCATCCCGTTCCTCCCCAAACCGTCCGACTCGGGTGTCGGCCACGGCGATCCGCCAAAGTGATAGCATTTTTGGAAAGTCTTTCAAGTTTTAAATTAGCTTTCATTTTCGGCCCGGTTTGCTATTTTATCCAGCACAAGACCTGCGGGTTCCGCAGCCTAGGGGAGGAAAAACAAGGTGAAATCGGCTCGAATCGCTGTGATCGGGGCAGGCGCCATTGGGCGCACGCATCTTGATGCCATTCGGCGCTGCGACGGTTTCTCTGTGTCCGGCATCGTCGAGCCGACCCCGGCAGCCGATGCGCTTGCCGCTGAATATGGCACCAAGGTCTATCCCGATCTCGAAGCCCTGATTGCCGACGCCCCCGATGGTGCCATCGTTGCCACGCCCAACGCCCTGCATGTCCCGATCGGGGCGGCGCTGATGCGGGCGGGCATTCCGGTTCTGATCGAAAAACCGCTGGCCGACACGCTGGAGGCCGCCTGCGATCTGGTGGCCCTGTCGCGCAGCACCGGCACCCCCGGTCTGGTCGGTCATCACCGCCGTTACAACCCGATCATCCGCGCCGCCAAGCAACAGGTTGACGATGGCGCCTTTGGCGATCTGGTCATGGGCACGGTGTCCTATTCGCTGCGCAAGCCGGACAGCTATTTCGATCTGGCATGGCGGCGCGAGGCCGGCAACGGCGGGCCGCTGCTGATCAACGCCATCCATGAAATCGACCTTTTGCGCCATCTGTTCGGGCCGGCGGCTTCGGTCATGGCCATCACCACCAATGACAAGCGCGGCTTTGCGGTCGAGGACACGGCCGCGGTGATCTTTCGCTTTGCCAATGGCGGGCTGGTGACGCTGGCGGTCTCGGATATCGCCGTCGGCCCGTGGTCATGGGACATCACCGCCGCTGAAAACCTTGACCGCTTTCCCGCCCATGACGCGATCTCGCACAGCTTTTGCGGCACCGAGGCCGGGTTCAGCCTGCCCGATCTGTCGTGGTGGCGGCACAGCGGCGCCAAGGACTGGACCCGTGAACTGGAGCACAGCCATCTGAGCAAATCCGCCGAAGATTCCTATGATGCGCAAATCCGCCATTTCGGCGAGGTGATCGCCGGGCGCGCCGCGCCGATGGTGTCGCTGGCTGACGGGGCAGAAAATCTGCGGGTTCTCGCCGCCATTCAGCGCGCCGCAGCCGAAAAGCGGCCCGTAAACATTGACGAAACGCCCGGCATCGGGGCACCTGACATGCAGTCGACCGAAAAGGAATGATCTGATGTCAGGCGTATTGGAACGAACCCTCTCCATCCTTGAGTTGTTAACAAACCATCCCGACGGGATGCAGGTCAGCGCCATAGCCACGGAGCTCGACATGCCCGCCAGCGCCGCGCACCGGCTGCTGAAGGAATTGTCGCAATACGGATATGTCCGGCAATTGCGCAGTCAGGGCGACTATGCGCTGACGATCAAGCTGGCGGCGATGGGGCTTAGCTTTCTGGGCAAGACCGGCGTCACCGATGTGGCACAGCCGATCCTTGACCGGCTGGCGGCGCAATCGGGCGAACTGGTGCGGTTGTCGGTGGTCGATTATCCCGATCTGGTCTGGGTCGGCGTGGCGCAGGGGGCAACCACCGGCCTGCGCTATGATCCGGGCCGCGAACAGGGCGTGGTCGTGCATCTGGCCAGCAGCGCCGGGGGCCGCGCCTGGCTGAGTGCGCTCAGCGACGAAGAGGCGCTGGAACTGGTGGCGGCACAAGGCGTCGAGCCGCCGTTCAACGGCGGCCCTGACATCGCCCATACCATTGCCGAGGTTCTGGACATCCTGCACCAGACCCGCGCCCGCGGCTATTCCATCGCCGTGAACAGCTATCTTGCCGGCATGGCCGCCATGGCCGCGCCGATCCACCGCCCTGATGGCGGCGCGCCGATTGGCTGTGTCTCGATTGCCGGGCCCGCCGTTCGGGTCACGCCCGAGCGCATGGAAGAATTGAAACAACCGCTGCTGGAGGCCGCGGCCGAAATTGGCGATGCCGCGGGCGGCTCGTCGTTCTTCAACCGAAACCGGGCGCCTGCGCCCTCAACCGCAACCCGCCGGACGGCATGACCATGGTCGTGCCCTCATATCGGCACTAGGCCCCGTTTACCGGGGCCCCGAGGATCTGTCTGGGCACGACATGACAACTGAAGACTTGGCCGGAATGGCCTGTGATGTGCTGGTCGTCGGATCGGGCGCATCGGGATTGGCGACAGCAGTAACCGCTGCTTATCACGGTCTGGACGTGATCGTTGCGGAAAAGGCCGAGGTGTTCGGCGGCACCAGCGCGTGGTCGGGCGGCTGGCTGTGGGTGCCGCGCAATCCGCTGGCCCGCGACGCCGGGATCGACGAAGACCCCTCGGAACCGCGCCGCTATCTGCGCAGCGAGCTGGGCAACCGCGCCAGCGACCCGCGCATTGACGTTTTTCTTGAAAACGGCCCGCGCATGGTCGAATTCTTTGCCGATCACAGCGAGATCGACTGGATCGACGGCAACAAGGTTCCTGATTTCCACGCCACGCCGGGCCATGCCACGGGCGGGCGGTCGGTCTCGGTCGCGCCCTATGACGGGCGCAAGCTGGGGCGCTGGATCGACAAGCTGAGACCGCCTCTGGATATCGTCAGCATTGCCGGACTGGGCGTCGCGGGCGGCGCCGACATGGCGCATTTCTTTAATGCGACGCGCAGCCCGGCCTCGGCATTGTATGTCGGCAAGCGGCTGGTGAAACACGGGCGCGATCTGGCGCTGCATGGCAGGGCCATGCAATTGGTGAATGGCAATTCTCTGGTGGCGCGGCTGATGCGCACGGCGCTGGATCTGGGCGTGCAGCTGATCGACAGCGCGCCCGCCGTGGCACTGATCCGCGACGGCGACCGCGTGACCGGCGCCACCCTGCGCATTGATGGCAAGGACCAAACCGTCACCGCGCGGCGCGGCGTTGTTCTGGCGGCGGGTGGCTTTCCGCATGATCCCGAACGGCAGGCCGCGCATTTCGACCACACACCCGGCGGCATCGGCCACCATTCCGCCGCCCCGCGCAGCAATACAGGCGACGGCATTCGCATGGCCGAAAACGCCGGTGCGGCGCTGGATTTCGATCTGGCCCAACCCGGAGCATGGGCGCCGGTGTCGCTGGTGCCGGATGGCAAGGGCGGGTTTAAGAACTTTCCGCATCTGATCGAACGCGCCAAACCCGGCTTTCTGGCCGTGGATGCCAGCGGCAAACGGTTCGTGAACGAGGCCGACAGCTATCACGATTTCATGCACGCCCTGCTGGCCCGCAGCCCCAAAGGCACGACCCCGCATTGCTGGCTGATCTGCGACCACCGGGCGCAGCGCCGGTTCGGTCTGGGCTGGTCGAAACCGTTCCCGTTCCCGGTAGGTCCCTATGTGCGCAACGGCTACCTGAAGAAAGGCCGCACCTTGGCCGAACTGGCACAGGCCTGTGACCTGCCAGTTGCGGCGCTGGAGGCCACGGTCAGTGCCTTCAACGGCTATGCCCACGCCGGGGCCGACCCCGAATTCAACCGCGGTGCCTCGGCCTATAACAAGGTGCAGGGCGCGGCGGATCACCAGCCGAACCCGTCACTGGGCGCCTTGGAAAAAGCGCCGTTCTATGCGGTGAAGCTGGTGCCGGGCAGCCTTGGCACCTTTGCCGGGATCAAGACCACCGCCGCTGGTCAGGCCCTGACCGCCGATGGTTCGATCCTTCCCGGCCTGTTCGCGGTCGGCAATGACATGGCCTCGATCATGGGCGGCAATTACCCGTCGGGCGGCATCACCCTGGGGCCGGGCATGACCTTTGGCTATGTGATCGGCCGCATCCTTGCCGGTCAGCCGGTGGCTGGCCTGCCCTCCGAACCCTCCGAAAATTCGCTTCAAACACAGGACGCATAACCATGAGCTTTTATGAAATCGCCACGCTGAAAACCGTGATCTTTGGCGCGGGCAAGGCCTCGCCCGGGTTGCAGGAATGGCTGGCCAATGGCAAAGGCACGCTGTTGGGCGCCTTTGCCCCGGACGTCGGCAGCCTGAACGAAATCCTGCTGTTCCGCAAATTCGGCACGCTGGACGAAATGATGACCGAGCGCGAGCGCGCGATCATGTCCGACAACCCGATGGGCTGTGTCGAGCATCTGGTCGATCTGAAATTCGACAGCCTGAAGGCGTTCGATTTCCTGCCCGAAGTCACCCCCGGCGCCTATGGCCCGGTTTATGAATTCCGCACCTACAAGGCCAAGCTGAACGGCGTGTCGGTCACGCAGGACAAATGGCGCGGCGCCATGCCCGGGCGCAGCGAATATTCGATGCTGGCCTTTGCCGGCTGGGGTTTTGACGGCGCGCCGCGTGTGACCCAGATCTGGCCCTATGCCTCGCTTGATGCCCGCACCAAGGCCCGCAGCCAGTCAGTCGCGGATGGCAAATGGCCGGCCAAGGGCGGGCCGGACTGGCTGACGCCGGATATGACCTCGGCCATCGCGATGCCGTTGCCTTTCTCTCCGATGACCTGAACCG
>NZ_JBFHDW010000147.1:0-6695 GCF_041584535.1 Actibacterium sp.
AGGCGCTGAACCCGCTGGGGATCGTGCCGCGCGGCCCGTCCGGGATCGCAGCGGTCATCGCCGCGTATCAGGGCCCGGCGCCGATGGGCGTCTAAGACAACCGGCCCCCGTTTTCAGGCGGGGGCCGGTGTCAATCTCAGGTCTTGAAGATGCGATAGATCGCCGGGATCACCAGCACCGTCAGAGCCGTGGACGAGGCCAGACCGAACAACAATGAGATCGCCAGACCCTGGAAGATCGGGTCGGCCAGAATCACCACCGCACCGATCATCGCCGCGATCGCGGTCAGCAGGATCGGTTTGAACCGGGTGGCACCTGCTTCGATCAGAACATCGACCGTGACTTTGCCTTCGGGGTCGGCATGGCGGATGAAATCGACCAACAGGATCGAGTTCCGCACGATAATCCCCGCCAGCGCGATAAAGCCGATCATCGACGTGGCCGAGAACGGCGCGTTGAACAGCCAATGCCCCAGCATGATGCCAAGGAAGGTCAGCGGCACTGGCGTCAGGATCACCAGCGGCAGCCGGAAGCTGCCGAACTGGGCCACCACAAGGATGTAAATCCCCAGCAGCGCCACACCGAATGCCGCGCCCATGTCGCGGAACGTGACCCAGGTCACCTCCCATTCGCCATCCCACAGCAGGGTGTTCTCGGCCTCGCTCAGCGGCTGACCATGCAGGCTGACCACCGGCGGGGTCAGATCGCCCCAATCCATCGCGTCCAGCTTTTCCTGCACGGCGATCATGCCGTAAAGCGGGGCTTCGAAATCGCCCGCCAGTTCGGCGGTGACCATCTCGGCATAGCGGCTGTTGTGGCGGAAGATCGGGAACGAGGCCTTTTCTTCGACCAATGTTACCACATCGCCCAGTTCAACCACACCGCGCCCGCCGGGCAGGGCGTTGGCCGGAACCGGCGTTGACAGCGTGCTTTCATCCATCACGTTGTCGGCGCGGTCACGCGCGACCACGATCGGGATCGGCGGACGGCCCTCGCCGCGATGGGAATAGCCCACCGTGGTCGATCCGTTCAACAGTTGCAGCGTTTGCAGCGCGTCGGCCTCTTGCACCAGATAAAAGTCCAGATCCGACGGGTTCAGCTCGGCCCGCAGGCGGCGCGGCTGAACGCCAAAGCTGTCATCGGTGTCGACAATGAACGGCACTTCGTCAAAGGCGGCACGCACCTTGCGGGCGACGGCGCGGCGGGATTCGGCATCGGGGCCATAGATTTCCGCCAGCAGCGTCGCGATCACCGGCGGGCCCGGAGGCGGCTCGACCACCTTGATGTTGGTGCCTTGCGGCACGTCCAGATCAGCCAGCATCTGCCGCAGTTCCAGCGCGATTTCATGGCTGGTGCGGTCGCGTTCAGCCTTGCCTTCAAGGTTCAGCTGAACCTCGCCCAGTTCCGGCGTTTGCCGCAGGAAATAGTGCCGCACAAGGCCGTTAAAGTTGAACGGCGCAGCGGTGCCGGCATGGGTCTGGGCCGAGATCACCTCGGGCAGTTTCATCGCCACCAGCGCGGCATCGCGGGCCACGGCATCGGTGGCCTCGACCGAGGCGCCTTCGGGCAGGTCAATGACGATGGCCAGTTCGGATTTATTGTCGAACGGCAACAGCTTGACCGTCACGTCCTTGGTATAAAGCGCCCCCAGCGACCCGAAGGACAGCACGACAACCACCAGCAGGAAAATCCAGCTGACCTTTTTGCTGCGCAACAACGGGCGCGCGATTCTGGCATAGAATTTGCCCAGCTTGCCGCCCTGCCCGGCATCGCCATGCGCGTGATGCAGCGGCGCGCGACCGGCGATTTTCAGCATCAGCCACGGGGTGATGATGACCGCGACGAAGAACGAAAAGATCATCGCGGCGCTGGCGTTGGCGGGGATCGGGCTCATGTATGGTCCCATCAACCCCGACACGAACAGCATCGGCAACAACGCCACGACCACAGTCAGCGTTGCCACGATGGTCGGGTTGCCGACCTCGGCCACGGCGGCCACTGCGGCATCCAGCCGGGTCTTGTGCGGATCCTTTGCCCAATGCCGGGCGATGTTTTCAATCACCACGATCGCGTCGTCGACCAGAATACCGATCGAGAAGATCAGCGCGAACAGCGACACCCGGTTCAGCGTATAGCCCATGATATACGCCGCAAACAGCGTCAGCAGGATCGTCACCGGGATGACCAATGCGACCACGACCGCCTCGCGCCAGCCGATCGCGACCAGCACCAGCGCCACGATCGACACCGTGGCAAGGCCAAGGTGGAACAGCAGCTCGTTCGCCTTTTCGTCAGCGGTTTCGCCATAGTCGCGCGTAACCTCGACCGAGACGCTTTCCGGGATGATCCGGCCTTCCATTTCATGGACCTGATGCAGGATCTGCTCGGCCACCAGCACCGCGTTGGCCCCGGCGCGTTTCGCCAGTGCCAGCGTCACAGCGGGCGAGATCAGGATGTCGTCTTCGGTCTCGCCACGGGTCAGGCTGAACACATGCTGTTCATCCAGATCGCTGACAAAGCCCACCTTGGCCAGATCGCGCACATAGACCGTGCGGCCATCGCGGGTGGTGACCTCAAGATTGCCGATTTCCTCGGGGGTTTTCAGGGTATTGCCCAGAACCAGCCCGATCTGCTGACCGCCATCGCGGATCATACCCGCCGGCGCGGACGAGTTCGCGCCCTGCACCTTGCCCGCCAGCGCCTGTAGCGTCACACCGTAAAGCGCCAGCTTTTCCGGGTCAGGCGCCACACGCAGCGCCTGCGAGGTTTCGCCGACGATATAGGTCAGGCCAACGTCGTCGATCTTGGTCAGGGCGACCTCGACTTCGCGGGCGATGCGGGTCAGGTCGGCCGCTGAAACGCCGTCATGCCCCGGCGCCTGACTAAAGGTCAACGCCACAATCGCCACGTCATTGATGCCGCGTCCGACGACCAGCGGTTCAGGAATGCCGGTCGGGATACGGTCGAGATTGGCCAACAGCTTGTCCCGAACCCGCAGGATCGCGGTATCGGCGGACAGGCCGACTTCGAACCGGGCGGTGACCATGACCTGATCGTCGCGGGTCGAGCTATAGACATGCTCGACCTCGTCGATGCCTTTGACGATGGTCTCCAGCGGTTCAGTGATCAGTTTCACCGCGTCTTCGGCCTTCAGGCCGGCCGCTTGAACGTGGATATCCACCAGCGGCACCGATATCTGCGGCTCTTCCTCGCGCGGCAGCGAGATCAGCGCGATCAGGCCCACTGCAAGCGACGCCATCAGGAACAGCGGCGTCAGCGGCGAGGCAATGAAAGCACGGGTCAGGCGCCCGGCAAGGCCCAGCGCGCCGGAATTCTGCGTGTCGTTACTCATGCTCGGTCACCAGCTTGTCACCAGCCCGCAGGCCGCTGAGAATTTCCACCATCGCAACGCCGTCCTGCATGATGACATCACCCGGAACGACGGTGCGCTGAACGCCATGTTCGCCAGCTTCGACCGTGACGAAATCCAGACCCGACTGCTGGCTCAGCGCCGATTGCGGCACCAAAAGCGCGTCATGAGCGCCCACCGGCACCCGCACCGGCACCCGGCGGCCGATAAAGCGACCGTCCAGCCCGTCAACTTCGACATCGGCCAGAACCCGGCCGCCCGCGATCTGCGGATAGACCTTGATCAGCGTGCCGTTCTGCCCGGCCTCGGACCCGATTTCGATGGTGTCGCCCACGGCCAGCACCCCGGCGAAACGCTCGGGCAGGGCCAGACGCAGGAACACGCCGCCGCCGCCGATCTGCGCCACTTGTTCACCCGGATTGATGACCGAGCCGCGCGCCACCGGCACCGACAGCACCACGCCATCCACCGGCGACAGGACCGCGCCCTCGGTCACTTGTTGTTCGATCACCAGCCGCTGTGCCTGAATGCTGCGGATCTGGTTGTCCAGCACATCGACCGCCGTGCGCAGCTGATCAAGGTTCTGCACCGTGATCACCCCGCGTTCGCGCAGGGATTCACCGCGCTCAAGATCGGTTTTTGCGGTCGCCAGCTGGGTTTGCAACGCCCCAAGCTGAGCGTCGATCGCATCCAGCTGAAAGGCCAGCTTGTCGTCCTGAACCATCGCGATCTGCTGACCGGCGACAACGGTGTCGCCTTCAGTGACCGCAAGAACCTGCACCGTGCCGCCGATCCGGGCGCGCGCGGGAATCAGATCCCGCGGCTCGACCTCGCCATAGACGGCTTTCCAGTTTGTCACTGAAACCTGCTTAATTTCAATGACTTCGGAATGGGCGACGCTGGCAATCATCAGCGCCGATACGGACAATAGAGTTTTGAACATCGCGGGTCTCCTGCGGCTGGGCCAGTTCACCATAAAGATGCATAAACGGCACACCTTGACTCAGCGCAAAGCGGTTTAGGTTGCGGTCTATATATTCTCTTTTTAGAATATGTCTACACCACAGGTGCATTGCCCCCCAACTGTGGCGCGAAAACATCGGCGCGTCACCCGTGAAAGTTCGGGAATTTGCCGATGTGCCCCGGCGCCACCGCTTGCCAAGCCCGGCGGCATCGTGCGACTCTTGCCCCAGCTTGCATAAAAGGACCGCCCGTGCCCTCTGATCAGACCGCCTTTCCCGTGCATGTCGGCCAAGCGGGCCTGCCGCAGATCAGCCTGCCGCGCAATCCCGGCATGGCGCTTGAGGATGACTGGGTGGCGTCGGTGCAGGCCAACACCTCGGCGATCGAGCGCCGCTGTGCCAGCCTGCCGGCGCGGCGGACGGTGAAAAAGGATCATCAGGCGGCGTGGTTGCTAAGGGCGATCACCTGTATCGACCTGACGACGCTGGCCGGGGACGACACGCCCGACCGGGTGCGCCGCCTGTGCGCCAAGGCCCGGCAACCGGTGCGCCACGACATCCTGACCGCTTTGGGCATGGGGCCGATCCATACCGGCGCGGTCTGCGTCTATCATGAAATGGTGCCAACAGCGGTTCAGGCGCTTGCAGGCACCGGCATTCCGGTCGCCGCCGTCAGCACCGGCTTTCCCGCCGGCCTGTCGCCGTTTCACCTGCGGGTGCAGGAAATCCGCGAAAGCGTCGCCGCCGGGGCGGATGAAATCGACATCGTGATCTCGCGCCGCCAATTGCTGGCTGGCAATTGGCAGGCGCTCTATGACGAGGTGGCCGAATTCCGCGCTGCCTGCGGCCCGGCGCATATGAAAACCATCCTTGCCACGGGCGAGCTGGGCAGCCTGCGCAATGTCGCCCGCGCCAGCCTTGTCTGCATGATGGCGGGCGCCGATTTCATCAAGACCTCGACCGGCAAGGAAAGCACCAACGCCACCCTGCCCGTCAGCCTGACCATGATCCGCGCGATCCGCGACTATCATCAACGCACCGGTTATCGCATCGGGTTCAAACCGGCGGGCGGGATCTCGAAAGCCAAAGATGCGCTGGTTTACCTCAGCCTGATGAAAGAGGAACTGGGCGACCGCTGGCTCAGGCCCGACCTGTTCCGCTTTGGCGCGTCTTCACTGCTGGGCGACATCGAACGCCAGCTCGAACACCACGTCACCGGCGCCTATTCCGCTGGCTGGCGGCACCCGATGGGATGACCAGATGACCGTTTCCGAAATCTTCCAGTCGATGGACTATGGCGCCGCCCCCGAAAGCGCGGCCGAGGCGCTGGCGTGGCTGGCTGACCGAGGCCCCCGCTTTGGCCAGTTCATCGGCGGCGCATTCACCGCCCCCGGCCCCGGTTTCGACAGCCGCAACCCCGCCACCGGCGACGTTCTGGCCAACCTGACCCAAGCCACCCAGGCCGACGTGGATGCCGCCGTAGCCGCCGCCCGCCGCGCCCAACCCGCTTGGGCCAAACTGCCCGGCCATGCCCGCGCCAAATACCTGTATGCGCTGGCGCGGCTGGTGCAGAAACATGCCCGCCTGTTCGCGGTGCTGGAAACGCTGGACAACGGCAAACCGATCCGCGAAAGCCGCGATATCGACGTGCCCTTGGTGGCGCGGCATTTCTATTACCACGCCGGTCTGGCGCAACTGCTGGACAGCGAACTGCCCGGCCATGTGCCGCACGGCGTTTGCGGTCAGATCATCCCGTGGAATTTCCCGTTGCTGATGCTGGCATGGAAGGTCGCGCCCGCGCTGGCGGCAGGCAATACCGTGGTGCTGAAGCCCGCTGAATACACCTCGCTGACGGCGCTTTTGTTCGCCGATATCTGCCGCGAGGCCGGCCTGCCCGACGGCGTGGTCAATATCGTCACCGGCGATGGCGCGGTGGGCGAGATGATCGTGACCCACCCCGGCATCGACAAGATCGCCTTCACCGGCAGCACCGAGGTCGGCCGCCGCATTCGCCAAGCCACCGCAGGCAGCGGCAAGGCTCTGACGCTCGAGCTGGGCGGGAAATCGCCCTATATCGTGTTCGAAGATGCCGATCTGGGCAGCGCGGTCGAAGGTCTGGTCGATGCGATCTGGTTCAATCAGGGGCAGGTCTGTTGCGCCGGATCGCGGCTGTTGGTGCAGGAAAGCGTGGCCGAACGCTTCCACGCTAAACTCAAGGCGCGGATGGCGACCCTGCGCATCGGTGATCCGTTGGACAAAACCAACGACATCGGCGCGCTGGTCGACCCCGTGCAACTGGCCCGCGTGACAGAAATGGTCGATCAGGGCGCCGCCGAGGGCCAGCTTTTCCGCACCCCCGGCCC
>NZ_JBFHDW010000148.1:0-6664 GCF_041584535.1 Actibacterium sp.
CCGGGCCTATCACGAACGACAATTGCCCAAGGACGAGCTGTGGACCGACGAGGCTGGCGCGACGCTGGGCTGGCGCTGGACCCCGGTCTCGGCGGCGGGGCTGTATGTGCCCGGCGGGCTGGCCTCGTATCCGTCTTCGGTGCTGATGAACGCCATTCCGGCGCAGGTGGCCGGGGTGGAACGGCTGGTGATCTGCGCGCCGACGCCGGATGGGGTCAGCAACCCTCTGGTGCTGCTGGCGGCGCGTCTGGCCGGGGTCGAGACCGTCTATCGTATCGGCGGCGCTCAGGCGATTGCGGCGCTGGCCTATGGCACGGAAACCATCGCCGGGGTCGATAAGATCACCGGGCCGGGCAACGCCTTTGTCGCCGCCGCCAAGCGCCGGGTGTTCGGCAAGGTCGGCATCGACATGATCGCCGGGCCGTCCGAAATTCTGGTCATCGCCGACCGCGATAACGATCCCGACTGGATCGCGGTCGATCTGCTGAGTCAGGCCGAACATGACGCCAGCGCCCAATCGATCCTGATGACTGACGATGCCGAGTTTGGCCGTAAGGTCGCCGCCGCCGTGGATAAGCGCCTTGAGACGCTTGAACGCCGCGCCATCGCCGGGGCCAGCTGGCGCGATTACGGCGCGATCATCACGGTGCGCGATCTGGATCAGGCCGCCGCCCTGTCGAACCGCATCGCGCCCGAGCATCTGGAACTGTGCGTCGCCGATCCGATGGCGCTGTCGCAGCAGATCACCCATGCCGGGGCGATTTTCCTGGGCCAGTGGACACCCGAGGCAATCGGCGATTATATCGGTGGACCGAACCATGTTCTGCCGACGGCCCGGTCGGCCCGGTTCTCGTCGGGATTGAGTGTGATGGACTTTGTAAAACGGACAACGCTGGCGCAGATGACCCCGCAGGCTCTGCGCGCCATTGGTCCCGCCGCTGAATGTCTTGCCAAATCCGAAAGCCTTGAGGCGCATGGTCTGTCGATCCGCGCCCGCCTTGACCGTTTGAATGAGGGCGACGCATGACCGAAACCAACCGCCTGTCCCGCGTCGAGATCGACGACAGCAACCTGCCGGCGCCAACCCCCGAGATCGAACAGGAACGCAAGGTCGCGATCTATGACCTGATCGAAGACAACAGCTTTGGTCTGCCGGCCCGCGACGATCGCGCGGTGCCCGAGGGGCCGTATCACCTGTTGCTGGCGATCCGCGAAAAGCGGCTGGTGTTCGAAATCCGCACTGAATCCGGCGATCTGGTCGGGGAATTCCACATGTCGCTGGGGCCGTTCCGGCAGGTGGTGAAAGACTATTTCCAGATCTGCGAAAGCTATTTCGACGCGGTCAAAAAGCTGCCGCCGTCGAAGATCGAGGCCATCGACATGGCCCGTCGCGGCATTCACAACGAAGGCGCGCGGGTGCTGCAGGAACGTCTGGAAGGCAAGGCCGAGGTCGATAGCGACACCGCCCGCCGCCTGTTCACCCTGATTTGTGTTTTGCATTTCGGAGGCTGACGTGGGGCAGAAGAGCGATCCTCATTCGGTTCTGTTTTGCTGCGATCATAACGCGGTGCGCTCGCCCATGGCCGAGGGTATCGCCAAGAAACTGTATGGCCACCGGTTCTATCTGCAATCGGTCGGTGTTGTGAACGATCTGGAAATCGACGGCTTTGCCATCGCGGTCTGCGCCGAAATCGGCGTCCCGCTGGAGCGGCACCGGGCGCGGTCGTTCGACGAAATGCAGAAATGGGGCGAGGACCTGTCCAGCTTCGATCTGGTCGTCGCCCTGTCGCCGGCCAGCCAGCGCCGGGCGCTGGACCTGACCAAGTCCTGTCATCTTGAGGTCGAGTTCTGGCCGATCATCGACCCGACGGGCATCGGTGAAACCCGCGAAACCCGGCTGGCCGCCTTTCGACAGGCCCGCGATCAGATCCGCGACCGGCTGCTGGATCGGTTCGGCCCGCCGACCGCCTAAGCCGGTCGCAAGCGCCTTTGGCGCTGATTCCACATGCGAAACCGGCGATGAACGCCGGGTTTCGACCGATTTGCCCTTGAAAATCCGCCAGTCCGAGCGCATTTAAAGCCACGCTCGCACAATGGCGGGTAAATTTAAGATGGAGTGACCATGGCCAAGGAAGAAATGCTCGAATTCCCCGGCGTCGTGAAGGAACTCCTGCCTAATGCGACATTCCGGGTCGAGCTTGAAAACGGCCATGAGATCATCGCACATACGGCAGGGAAGATGCGCAAAAACCGCATCCGTGTTCTGGCTGGCGACAAAGTTCAGGTGGAAATGACCCCCTATGATCTGACCAAGGGTCGGATCAACTATCGTTTCAAGTAAGCCGTCTGATGCGGCTTG
This sequence comes from Actibacterium sp., assembly GCF_041584535.1. Classification (GTDB taxonomy): domain Bacteria; phylum Pseudomonadota; class Alphaproteobacteria; order Rhodobacterales; family Rhodobacteraceae; genus Actibacterium_D. The sequence continues at coordinate 2,360 of NZ_JBFHDW010000148.1, forward strand.
TGCTGGGCTCGGGCAGCCCGCGCCGGAAAGAGCTTCTGGCGCAGATCGGTATTGTGCCCGATGCCATTCGCGCCCCGGATATCGACGAAGACCCGATCGGCGCCGAATTGCCGCGCCCTTATTGCGCCCGTATGGCGCGTGAAAAAGCCTGGGCGGTGGATGCCGCCCCGGATGAACTGGTGCTATGCGCCGATACCACGGTGGCGCTGGGCCGCCGCATCCTGGGCAAACCCCGCGATGCGGGGCAGGCGGCCGAATTCCTGATCGCGCTGGGCGGTCGGCGGCATTCGGTGATTACCGCCGTTGCCCTGCGTCTGGGCGACCGGATCTGGGAACGCGACGCGGTCACCACGGTGAAATTCAAACGCCTTTCCGATGTCGAACTGAACGCTTACCTTGCCTCGAACGAATGGCAGGGCAAGGCGGGCGGCTATGGCATTCAGGGTCTGGCCGAGGCCTTTGTGCCTTGGATCAGCGGCTCGTTCTCGGGCGTCGTGGGCCTGCCGCTTGCCGAAACCGCCACGCTGCTTCAGGCCGCAGGCTATCCGCTGTATCAGGAGTCACAATGAACGGCCGCTCTGTCATTCTGGACGAACTCAAGGGCCGCAAGGCCGCCGCGCTGATGGTGGACGGGCGGCTGGATGATTTCCTGATCGACCCGGCTGACGATCAACCCGGACCCGGCGCGATCTATCGCGCGCAGGTCGACCGGCAGATGAAAGGGCAGGGCGGTGTGTTCCTGACCTTGCCCGGCGGCGGCTCGGCCTTTCTGCGTCAGGCCAAGGGGCTGGCCCCCGGTCAGGCGCTGCTGGTGCAGGTGACCGGCTATTCCGAGCCGGGCAAAGCTGTGCCGGTAACCACGCGGGTTCTGTTCAAAAGCCGCTATGCCATCATCACGCCGGATGCGCCGGGGCTGAATATCTCGCGCAGCATCCGCGACGACGACCTGCGCGATCACCTGATGGAACTGGCCCACGACGGCATGGACGCCGCGCCCGAGACGCTGGGCCTGATCCTGCGCTCGGCCTGTGCGACCGGCGATGCCGATGAAATCGCTGAAGACATCGCCGCGATGCGCGAGCTGGCCGAACAGGTGCTGGCCGATGTGACCGGCGGCCCGGAATTGCTGGTCGATGCGCCCGACGCGCATGAACTGGCATGGCGCGACTGGGCCGATCCGGCCCCTGATGAAGTGGTCGAAGGGTTCGAGGATCACGGCGTTCTGGACGCGCTGGCAATGCTGGGTGGCGCTGTGCCGCTGGTCGGCGGCGGCACGGTCTGGGTCGAGGCCACACGCGCGCTGGTCGCCGTGGATGTGAACACCGGCGGCGACAGCTCGCCCGCAGCCGGGCTGAAGGCCAATATCGCCACTGCCCGCGATCTGCCGCGGCTGCTGCGCATTCTGGGGCTGGGCGGTCAGATCGTCATCGACTTTGCGCCAATGCCGAAAAAGGACCGCCGCCAGCTTGAGCAAACCCTGAAAGCCGCGCTGCGCGCCGACCCGGTCGATACGGTTCTGGCGGGCTGGACGGCGCTGGGCCTGTTCGAACTGCAACGCAAACGCGAGCGCCTGCCGGTCGATAGGGGGATATTCGGATGACCTGCCCAACCTGCGGTCGCGAGACCGATCAGAAATACCGCCCGTTCTGCTCGCGCCGCTGCGCCGATGTCGATCTGGGAAACTGGCTGACCGGAAAATACGCGCTGCCGGCCACCGACCCGGAATCGTTGGAAAAAGCCGCCGAAGAGCTGGAACAGCAACCGCCGAAAGCCCACTGAACCCGCCACGCCCGTGCGCGCGAAAATTTCCCTGATTTTTTCTGATAACCCCTCTGGACACAGCCCCGCGCCACGTCTAGAACACCCCGACCCGAACGCAAGTCGTTCACCCGTGCCCGGGTAGCTCAGGGGTAGAGCAGTGGATTGAAAATCCTCGTGTCGGTGGTTCGATTCCGCCCCCGGGCACCATTCACCCAGAACATGGCTGAACATTAGCTCACTCAAATCACTGTTATTAAACGGTAAAATATTATCCTTTGCGCCAAGGCTGAACGCCGTGATACATAGTTTCTCATGTATTGGGGTGGGCCAAAGGGTGGGCCGGTTTGACAGTCACCAACGCGCTAACACAGATGAAAGCAAAAAACCTCGGCAAAGGTAAGTATGCCGATGGTCAGGGCCTGTGGCTAGTGAAGTCGCGCAAGGATGCCGGTAAGTGGATCCTTCGAATCGTAATCGATGGAAAACGCCGTGAAATGGGCCTGGGACGTTGGCCTGATGTCTCAATTGCTGAAGCGCGTGAGACTGCCAGTCAGGCACGCAAGAAGCTGCGTGGCGGCGTTGATCCAATTCAGGAGCGACGTGCGCAAACACTAAGAACAAAACGCCTTACAGTTGCAGATGCAGTCCAAGGGTGCTTCGAGGCCAAACGCGCTGAATTGAAAAACGGTGGTCACGCTGGCCGCTGGATGTCTCCACTGTCGGTACACGTCTTGCCGAAGATCGGCAAACTGGCGATCGAAGATATAGACCAGCACGAACTGAAACGGGTGATGGAACCCCTCTGGCACGAAAAGCCAGACACAGCCCGAAAAGCCATGAACCGCATAAACCTAACCTTGAAACATGCTGCCGCTTTAGGGCTGGATGTGGATCTTCAAGCGGTCATGAAGGCACAAGCTTTGCTTGGAAAACGTCGGCAAACCACCAAGCATATTCCATCGCTCCCCTACCAGGATGCTCCGGCCTTCTATCAATGGCTTTGCGAAAAGACCTTCATTTCTGCGTTGGCCTTGCGCTTCCTCATCCTGACAGTGGCCAGGACCAGTGAAGTACGCTTCGCCACATACACGGAAATCGACGGAGATATCTGGACCATTCCACCTGAACGCACCAAGACTTCCAAAGAGCATCGCATTCCGCTCTGCGATGAGGCGATGTCAGTGATTGAACAAGCGCGCGAGGAACTGGATCAGAAATTGCTGTTCCCGACGCTTCGTGGGAAGCCAATGTCGGATGCCACAATGAGTCGCTTCATGGAGCGAGAGGGTTATGACGCGCGACCTCACGGTTTTCGGGCTACCTTCCGTTCTTGGGCGGAGGAATGCGCAGACGCTCGGTATGAAGTAAAAGAAACAGCTCTGGGACACCAGGTCGGGAGCGATGTTGAACGAGCCTATCAGAGGTCGGATTTGCTGGAGAAGCGGCGAAGATTGATGACTGAATGGACACAGTTTCTACTTACTGCCTAAAGACGCGGCCACGGATTGCAAATCCGTGTATACCGGTTCGATTCCGGTACTCGCCTCCAAATCTTTTCATTGACTTAAGGGAAATACAGCGCACCCAAAGGGGTATTTAGGCTCATTTTAGGATCAGGAATCGTTTAGCTCTAAGATTGGTTACAATGTTCAGCAATGTGAATGTTGGATCCGATTCATACCGTCGCAAGTGCTCGCCATCGTCACACCAACATGCTCGTATCAGCGTTGAAAAAAGCAAGCCTGTTGGCTTTGCTGTCTAACTACCTACCTGATCCGAGGTTCTTTCTTTTTGTCCAAATCATCGTCTGCAAAAACGGAAGACCAGACAGTTTGTATACTGTCCGATGCGCCATTTAGTATCGGCTTGAGATATTCGCTAGCTTCATCGACAAGCCCGTCAGCTGCCTTTCCAACGAACTTTGCGCCTAGCTTTTTGAGAGCAGATCGCAGAACACCCTTCCAGGTTGTGTCCGGAGCGCCGACCGCAACCAAGGCCTTTCGCACCGCTTCACGCTGCTCTTCCTTCAATTGATCTGCAATTAGATCAGAAACTGCGTCCACAGGCATTCGGATGAGCGCAGAGTTAAACGACGTATCGCTAACATGGTTTAGCTTGCGAAGCTTTTCTTTCAGGTATGCGTGTACTAGAGGATTCTCAATCTCAAGAACAAAGTATTCCCCGTCCTTTGCGAAACGTGGCGAAACTAGTGCTTCGGCAAGGAGCGACTTTAGCTCGTCGTTGTCAAGCCTACGCACTTCAATGTCGAATAGAAGCTGTGCAGCCTTCGCTCGGGTGATCCGCAGCTGTGTCATTAGCTCATACAATGATGCCTTGCCCTCAACGACTGACAAACTCTGCAATAGTTCAAAAACTGCTAGCTCGATTTCTCTCTTTGGCATCGAACCAAATGCGGGAGTGCAAAAATCGCCAAGGAACTTGGATAACGCTTCAACAAGGTTTTCCTTACTCAAGTCAGCTAGACGCTCTTTCATGTGTGACCTCATCTCAAATGCTGATTGTAGCGTTATATCGTTTCTAAGA
>NZ_JBFHDW010000149.1:0-6594 GCF_041584535.1 Actibacterium sp.
AGATCTGGGCCGCAGACCCCGATATCGACGTCATCATCAGCACCGGCGGCACCGGCCTGACCGGGCGCGATGTCACGGTCGAGGCGCATCGTGAGGTCTATGAGAAGGAAGTCGAGGCTTTCGCCACTATCTTTGCCATGGTCTCGATGCAGAAGATCGGCACCAGCGCGGTGCAAAGCCGCGCCACCGGCGGTGTCGCCAATGGCACCTATCTGTTCGCGCTGCCCGGCAGTCCGGGCGCCTGCAAGGATGCGTGGGATGAAATTCTGGTCTGGCAGCTGGATTACCGGCACCGGCCCTGCAATTTCGTCGAGATCATGCCGCGACTGGACGAACACAAGCGCCGGAAATAGCGCCCGCCCGCGTAACAGAGTTGTGCTTGGAACTGTTCCGGCGCGGCGCTATCTTGTGCCTCGGCTTATCGTCCAGTGAAAGGACCGTGTTCATGGGTTTTCTTCGGCGCTCGCTTGCCGGGTTGTTTTTGCTGGCGGCCACGCTGGGATTGCTCAGCTATGCGGGATACCTGATTTCGGCGGCGGTTCAGCATCGGATGGCCTCGGGGCCGGCGCAGATGCCCGCGCGCGAGCGGGTGTTTGCCGTGAACGTCGTTCCCGCCGTGGTGCGGGATGTGCGGCCCGAGCTGACCGTGTTCGGGGAATTGCGCAGTCGTCAGGTGCTGGATTTGCGGGCCAAGGCCTCGGGCACGGTTGTGGCCTTGCATGAGAATTTCGAAGAGGGCGGTCAGGTTCAGGCGGGCGATCTGTTGCTGCGCGTGGCGCAGGACGATGCGTTGGCCGATGTCGATTCCGCCCGCGCCGATCTGGCCGAGGCCGAGGCCGAGCGCCGCGATGCCGGTCGGGCGCTGGAACTGGCACGCGATGAGTTGGCCTCGGCGCAGGAACAGGCGCAACTGCGCGAACAGGCCTTGGCGCGGCAGATCAACGTGCGTGACCGGGGTTTTGGCTCGGATGCGCTGGTCGAGGATGCCGAACTGGCCGTGGCCGTGGCCCGTCAGGCGGTGCTGGCCCGTCGTCAGGCCGAAGCAACCGCCGAAAGCCGTGTTGATCAGGCCGAAACTCAGGTGGCCCGCGGCGGTCTTGCCCTTGCCGAGGCCGAGCGGCGGCTGGCCGATACGGAAATCCACGCCGGGTTCTCGGGCACGCTGAGCAATGTCTCGGTCATCGCGGGCGGGCTGGTTGCGGTGAATGAACAGGTGGCGCAATTGATCGCGCCCGATGCGCTAGAGGTCTCGTTCCGGGTCTCGACCGCTCAATTCGGGCGGTTGCTGGACGATCTGGGGCGGCTGATCGCGGCGCCGGTCACCGTGTCGCTGGATACCTATGGTGCCGATCTGAGTGCGCCGGGCGTTCTGACCCGCGAAAGCGGTGCCGTGGCCGAAGGCCAGACCGGGCGGCTGTTGTTCGCGCGGCTGGACAGCGCCTTGGGGCTGCGCCCCGGTGATTTCGTGACCGTTCATTTGCAAGAGCCGGAATTGCGCAATGTCGTGGTGTTGCCGGCAACCGCGCTGGACGCCAATCAGACCGTTCTGGTGTTGGGCGACGAGGACCGGCTTGAGCAGATCGAGGTGACGCTGCTGCGGCGGCAGGGCGACGAGGTGATTGTTCAGGCCGACGCCCTGACCGGGCGCGAGGTCGTGGCCGAACGCTCGCCGGTTCTGGGGGCGGGGATCAAGGTGCGGCCGTTGCGGCCCTCGGCCGGGGTCGCGCCCGAAGCGCAAGAAATGCTGACGCTGGACCCCGAACGCCGGGCGCGTCTGATCGCCTTTGTCGAAAACAATGCCTTCATGCCGTCGGATGTGAAACAGCGGGTTCTGGCGTTGCTGGCGCAGGACCAGGTGCCGGCCCGCACTGTCGAGCGGCTGGAAAGCCGCATGGGCGGGTAAGCGATGAACCCGGGCGATCACCACAAGCGGGCGGGCGGGGTTCTGTCCTATTTCACCCGCCACGGCACGGCGGCCAACCTGTTGCTGGTGGTGCTGATCGTGCTGGGTCTGGCGGCGATGCCGCGGATGCGGGCGCAGTTCTTTCCCGATGTGGTGAATGACGATGTCAGCGTTCAGGTGACCTGGGACGGGGCCGGGGCCGAGGATGTCGATACCGGCATCGTGCAGGTGCTTGAGCCGTCCTTGTTGGCGGTCGAAGGGGTGGAAAGCTCGGTCTCGCGCTCGGTCGAGGGGCGGGCGGTGATCGACCTGACCTTTGAACCCGGTTGGGACATGGGCCGCGCCGCCGATGAGGTGCAGCAGGCGGTCGATACCGTGACCACCCTGCCGGAAAATGCCGAAGACCCGGTGGTCACGCGCGGCGTCTGGCGGGACCGGGTGACCGATGTGGTCATCACCGGGCCGGTCGGGGTCGATCAACTGGGCCGGTTCGCCGATGAATTCGTGGCTCGCCTGTTCGCGGCGGGTGTGACTCGCACAACCATTCGCGGTCTGGCGGCGCCGGAAACCGTGGTCGAAGTGCCCTCGGCGGCGCTGATCCGCAACGATGTGACCATGGCCGAGATCGCTGCCGCCATTGCCGCCGCTGCCGATACCGCGCCTGCCGGGGATGTGACCGGGGCCAACGCGCGCATTCGCACCGGTGTGGCCAAGCGCAGCGCCCCGCAGATCGAGGCGATCGAACTGCGCTCCAATCCTGACGGCTCCAAACTGACCATTGGCGATGTGGCGCGGGTTCGGGTCGAAGGCGCAGGCCGCGATCACGGCTATTTCGTTGGCGAGAACCCCGCGATCTCGGTCCGGGTCGATCGCTCGGACAGGGGCGATGCCATTGAAATTCAGGCCGCAGTGCAAAAGGTCGCTGACGATCTGGCGCTGAACCTGCCGCAGGGCGTGCGCATCGACCTGATCCGCACCCGCGCCGAGGCAATCACCGGCCGCCTGAATATCCTGCTGGAAAACGGCGCGCTGGGTCTGGGTCTGGTGCTGATCCTGCTGTTTTTGTTCCTGAACGCCCGCACCGCGTTCTGGGTGGCGGCAGGGATTCCGGCCTCGATGCTGGCGACGATCGCGCTGATGTATGCGACCGGGCTGACGATCAACATGATCTCGCTGTTCGCGCTGATCATCACCACCGGCATTATCGTCGATGACGCTATCGTGGTGGGCGAACATGCCGATTTCCGGGCGCGGCGTCTGGGCGAAGGCCCGGTCGAGGCCGCCGAGAACGCCGCCCGCCGCATGGCTGCCCCGGTGTTTTCCGCCACCCTGACCACGGTGATCGCGTTTTTCGGCCTGACCGCGATCAGTGGCCGGTTCGGTGATCTGATCGCCGATATTCCCTTTACCGTGATTGCGGTGCTGCTGGCATCTTTGGTCGAATGCTTTCTGATCCTACCCAATCACATGGCCCATGCCCTGACCCATACCGCGCAACAGCATTGGTATGACCTACCATCGCGGGTGGTGAATAAGGGCTTTCGCTGGGTGCGCGAGCGGCTGTTCCGGCCGCTGATGGCCGGGGTAATCGTCGCCCGTTATCCGGTGCTGGCGGTGGCGCTGGTGGTGCTGGCGTCGCAAGTGGCGCTGTTCATTCGCGGCGACGTTCAGTGGCGGTTTTTCAACGCGCCCGAACAAGGGTCGATTTCAGGCAATTTCGCTATGTCCGAAGGCGCCAGCCGCGATGACACGATGGCGATGATGCGCGAATTGCAGCGCGCCACCAATGTTGTGGCCGCGCGCTATGAATCCGAACACGGCACCAATCCGCTGGATTATGTTGTGGGCGAGGTCGGCGGCAACACCGGGCGCGGCCTGTCCGGGGTCGAGCATAAGGACACCGATCTGTTAGGCTCGATCGCGATTGAGCTGATCGATGCCGATCTGCGGCCCTATTCGTCCTTTGCCTTTCTGGCGGCGCTTCAGGACGAGGTGCAGCAGGGTCCGCTGGTCGAAACCCTAAGCTTTCGCGGCTGGCGCGCCGGGCCGGGAGGCGACGCGCTGGACGTTCAGTTTTACGGCGCCGATGCCGCCACGCTCAAGGCGGCGGCCGAGCGGCTGAAAACGGATGTCGCGCAATTCGCCGAGGTCTCTGCGGTCGAGGACAGCCTGTCCTATGACAAAGAGGAACTCAGCCTTGATCTGACGCCGCAAGGCACCGCGCTGGGCTTTAGCATCGACGCGTTGGGCGCGGTGCTGCGGCACCGGCTGAACGGGATCGAGGCCGCCACCTATCCCGACGGCCCGCGCTCGGCCACGATCCAGGTCGAACTGCCGGCGGGCGAATTGACCGCCGATTTCCTTGACCGCACGCAACTGCGCAGCACCAGTGGCCAATATGTGCCGCTGGCCGATATCGTCACTGTGTCGCGGCAAACCGGCTTTTCCACGGTGCGGCGTGAAAACGGTATCCGGCTGGTGTCGGTGACCGGCGATATCTCGGAAGACGACCCGGCCCGCGCCGAAGAAATCATGCAGATCCTCGAACAAGAGATCCTGCCTGCCATCGAAAGCGACTTTGGCGTGGCGTGGCGCCTGTCGGGTCTGGCCGAACAAGAAAACGAATTCCTTGCCGACGCGATGACCGGGATGGTGCTGTGCCTGCTGGGGATTTACCTGACGCTGGCGTGGATTTTCTCAAGCTGGACACGGCCGGTGGTGGTGATGGCGATCATTCCCTTCGGGCTGGTCGGCACCATCTATGGCCATGTGCAATGGGAAATCCCGCTGTCGATGTTCACCGTGGTCGGCCTGATCGGGATGACCGGGATCATCATCAACGACTCGATCGTTCTGGTCAGCACCGTCGATGAATATGCCCAGAACCGCGGCCTGCGCCCGGCGATCATCGACGCCGCCGCGGACCGTCTGCGGGCGGTATTCCTGACCACGGCGACAACGGTGCTGGGCCTTGCGCCGCTGCTCTATGAAAGCTCGCAACAGGCGCAGTTCCTTAAACCGACGGTGGTGACGCTGGTTTACGGTCTGGGCTTTGGCATGCTGCTGGTGCTGTTGGTGGTGCCGGCGCTGTTGGCAGTGCAACAGGATATCACCCGTCAGGTTGCCTCGCTGCGTCGCGTGGTGCGTCAGGTCGGGCGCGTGCCCGGCGCGGTTCAGGTGGTTGCCCCGGTCGCTGCGGCGCTAGCGCTGTGGTTCGGGATGACGATGGGCTGGACGCTGATCAGTGGCGCCTTGCCGGGGGCGCTGACCGCGCTGACCGGCGGCGCGGCATCGCTTGCGGCGGCATTGGCGTTGTTTCTGATCGGAGCGGCGCTGATCTGTGGCACCGGTTGGGCAGCGGTCGAGATTTCGGCCCACCGCCGCGCGCGTTAACTGCCCTGACAGCCAAGAATGCTGATCGCCTGCGGGCCGCTGAGCAGGGTGATTTCCACCGTCTCGGGATCAACGGTAAAGGGCGCTCCGTCCATCGGCACCATATCCGCCACAGCGGTCAGGATGTTGCCGCTGCGGTGAACCTCGGCCTCGGCCACCCAGATTTCCGGATTGGCGGTTTCGATCACCGCCACTTCGCGCCCGATCATCGGCGCAACCTCGATTGTCGCGGTCAGACGCACGCCATCGGCAATCGGTTCGGACAGGCACTGAACCTGCCCGACCCCGGATGTGGCAGCGCTGTCAGGCTGTGCCGCCAGGGCGGCGCGAATGGGTTCGGGCTGGGCCTCGGCTGGCAGGATCGCGGATAGCGAAATTTCCATCGGCATGCAGATGTCCAGACAGACGCCCAGATCGACCTGGCCATTCAGAACAATCGGCTGGCCCGGCGCCACCGCCACCAGTTCCAGCGGCAGCACCACCTCGTGCTTATAGCCGATCGTGCGCATGTCATTCAGGAAATACACCTCGGGGCGGGGCCAATGCACCGTCACCCCTGACAGGTTCTCGGACCCGGACCAGTCAAAGCTGGGCGGAATGCCGGAATCGCCCGGCGCCCGCCAATAGGTCTTCCACCCCGGCGCCAGAACCAGCCGCAGGCCGACCATCTGACCGCCCTCGGGGGTTTGCCAACCGGGCAGGATCTCGGCCTGCACCACGTTTTCATATCCCTCAAAGGGATCGGCCGCCCAAACCGGCGCCGATAGCGACAAAGTGGCCACAGCGGCCAACAGGGAAAAACATGGTTTCATGCCGCGAACATAAGCAGTGCGCAGCAGTTTCGAAATCACATTTGGGCGATGACGCTGCGATTGTGGCTTTTCGCCCCCTTGCATAACTGGCCCAAGATCTCATTCTTACAGTATGAGCCAGACACTTTCGCAGATGGATCTCAGCGGCAAGCTGTTGATCGCCATGCCCGGAATGGGCGACCCGCGGTTCGAACACAGCGTGGTCTACATGTGCGCGCATTCCGCCGATGGGGCGATGGGGCTGATCATCAACAAGATCGCGCCGCAACTCAGCTTTGGCGAATTGCTGGAGCAACTGGACATCACGCCCCCCGCAGGCGATCGCGATATTCGCGTGCATTTCGGCGGCCCGGTCGAACACGGGCGCGGCTTTGTGCTGCATTCGGCGGATTACTTTTCGCCTCGCGCCTCGACGATGGAGATCGACAACCGCTTTGGCCTGACCGCGACCCTGGACATACTGCAAGACCTCGCCCGAGGCGCTGG
>NZ_JBFHDW010000150.1:0-6578 GCF_041584535.1 Actibacterium sp.
CGCATAGGCGGACAAGGTCTGCGCCAACAACAAAGCAATCCCAAGAACAAAGGCCAGCACCACGCGATGCGGGCCAGCCTGTTGTCGGGTTTCATAAGTGAGAGCCTGAGAAATCAACGCGTGGTCCTCCTGTCTGATCCAAGCGGCGCCTGCGGGCCAACGGTCGCGGCAGGCTGGTTGTGACGCATTTGAAGATGGGCGCACCGAAAGCGCAATTCAAAGCCTCGTCGCGCGGTGTCACATGACTGTGAAACGGTCCGGCGGTTTCGCGCCACTGTCTCAGACGCCCAAAGCGCGGGCAAGCCAAACCAGCAGCACCCCGGCCGCCAGCGCCATCAGACCCAGAAACCGGCGGGTTTCCACTGGCATTTCCGCCAGCGTCTTAAGCGCGTCCTCGATACGCGAAGGGGCCAGTGCGAACACCAGCCCCTCGACAACCAGAACCAGCCCGAGGGCCAGAAACACCAGCCCCAGCATCAGGGGCGATCGGCCTGTTTCAGATACTGGAAGAACTCTCCGTCCGGCGACATAACGATGGTCGAGTTATTCCCCTGCAGCGCCCGGGTATAGGCGGTCAGCGACCGGTAGAATTCAAAGAATTCCTTATCGGCGCCATAAGCGGCGGCGAAAATCCCGTTCCGTTCCGCATCGGCCTCGCCTCGGGTGATCTCGGATTGCCGGCTGGCATCCGACACCAGTTCGACCACGGTCCGGTCGGCCTGAGCGCGCACCCGCTGCGCGGCTTCTTCACCGCGGGCGACTTCATCCGCAGCTTCGCGTTCACGCTCGGCCCGCATCCGGGCAAAGGTGGCTGACAAGTTCTGCTCGGGCAGGTCGGTGCGTTTCAGGCGCACGTCGATGATTTCCAGACCAAGGTTGCTGGCCTCGGAAATCGCCGCGTCGCGGATGCGCCGCATCAGCACGGCACGATCCGAACTGAGGATGTCGTTCGAACTGACCGAACCCAGAACCTCGCGGGTCGCGGCACGCAGAACCCGGTCCAGACGATCCTCGGCTGAACGGATACCGCCGGTGCCGACAGCCTGACGGAACTGTTGCAGATTGGCGATGCGATAGCGGGCAAAGGCGTCGACCACCAGACGGCGGTCATCCAGAGGCGTGACTTCCAGCGCCGCTGTATCCAAGCTGAGAATCCGGTCGTCGTAATAGACAACCTCTTGAATAAGCGGGATCTTAAAGGCCAGACCCGGCTTGTCCTTGACCGCGACAACCCGACCGAATTGCAGAACCAGCGCCCGTTGGGTTTCGGTCACGATAAAGACCGACGACAGCACACCGGCAACAACCAGCACCAGAATCGGCAGAAGCAAAGTGGTTTTCTTCATGGCTTAGTTCCCCCCCGTCGCGGGCTGACGTTTGAGATCATTCAGCGGCAGATACGGCACGACGCCCTGACCACCCTGCACCGAACTGTCGATGATGACCTTGTCGATATCGCCCAGAACCTGCTCCATCGTTTCCAGATACAGGCGCTTGCGGGTGACCTCGGGGGCCTTGCGGTATTCGTTCAGAACGGCGGTAAAGCGGCTGGCCTCACCCTCGGCTTCGTTGACCACGCGGGCACGATAGCCTTCGGCCTCTTCCAGCTTTTGCGCGGCTTCACCACGCGCACCGGCCACGACACGGTTGGCATAGGCATCGGCCTGTTTTTCCAACCGGTCACGTTCTTGTTCGGCAGCCTGCACTTCGCGGAAGCTGTCGATCACTTCGCGCGGCGGGTCGGCTTTGTCAAAGTTGACGCGGACGACATTCATGCCGCTGTCATAGCTGTCCAGCGTCGATTGGATCAGTTCCTGCAACCGCACCGCGATGATGCCACGGTCCCGGTTCAGGATCGGCGCCAGTTCGGATTGCGCGATGATTTCACGCATTGCCGATTCCGCCACGGCCTCGATGGTTTGTTGCGGGTCACGCAAGTTGAACAGGAATTTCTGCAAGTCGTTGATGTTCCAGACCACCTGAAAATCGATGTCGACGATATTCTCGTCACCGGTCAGCATCAGACCGGCATCGCCCGCACCGCGGCCAACACCGACCTCGACCGTGCGCTCGCGCGTCACCGGCTCGATCTGCTTGGTCACCAGGGGCCACGGGGCAAAGTTCAGACCCGGCGTGCCGGTCTTGTAATATTCGCCCAGAAACAGCTCGACCGATTGTTCTTCGGGTTTCACCGAATAGAACGAGGCAAAGCCCCACAACGCGATCACCGCAAGCACACCCATCGCAATGGTGCCCCGCGTCAGAGCCGGACCACCCGAGCCACCGCCCGGACGCCCGCCACGGCCGCCACGTCCACCCATGAGCACCTTCAGCTGCTCTTGGCCTTTTTTCATAAGTTCGTCGATCTCGGGTATTTGCGGACCTTCGCCTCCCGGACCACGGCCACCATTGCCGCCATTCGGGCCTTGTCCGCCCTTGTTCGAACCGCCTCCCCCCCAGGGGCCGCCGTTATTTCCAGCCATACGGTCTTTTCCCTCTTATCGCGTCTTTTGTCATTTCTATCAAAGTGGTCGCGCTGGCCCGAAAATCAAGCCACGCGCGTCGGCGTCTTCATCGTAACCAGTTCTTCGGCCATGGTCGGATGCACCGCCACGGTCCGGTCAAAGTCTTCCTTGGTCGCGCCCATCTTGATCGCAATCGCCGCCAGCTGGATCATCTCACCCGCGTTGGGCGCCACGATGTGACAGCCCAGAACCTTGCGGGTTTCGCGGCTGACGATCAATTTCATCATCACCCGGTCATCGCTTCCGGCGAACAGCGATTGCATCGGCCGGAACGCGGCGGAATAGACCTCGATCGGCTCGCGGTCGCGCGCCTGTTCCTCGGTCAGGCCGACAGTTCCCAGTTCGGGCTGAGTGAACACGGCGCTGGCGACCAATTCGTGATCGGCGACGGTCGGGCGGCCATGGAACACGGTCTCGACAAAGGCCGCGCCTTCGCGGATCGCCACCGGAGTCAGGTTGATCCGGTCGGTCACATCGCCCACCGCATAGATCGACGGCACCGAGGTCTGCGAATAGGCATCGACCTCGACCGCGCCATTGCGGGTCAGGCGCACACCGGCCTGTTCCAGACCCAGCCCGGCGGTGTTCGGAACCCGGCCCGTGGCATACATCACCAGATCAAAGCGATCATCATGCCCGGTGGTGCATTTCACCGCGATCCGGCCATCGACACGCTCCATCGAGATCACATCGGTGCCGACATGCAAATCCACGCCGCGCCCCCGCATCAGATCGGCGACATGACCCCGCGCCTCGTCATCAAAGCCGCGCAGGATCTGCGCACCACGGTAAAATTGCGTCACCTCGACGCCCAGCCCATGCATGATGCAGGCGAATTCGCAGGCGATAAAGCCGCCGCCCACCACCAGCATCTTTTTCGGCAAGGCATCCAGATGGAACATCTCGTTGCTGGTCACCGCCAGATCGGACCCCGGGAACTCGGGCACGAAAGGCTGCCCGCCGGTGGCGACCAGAATATGCTTGGCCGTGATTTCCTCGCCCGAGGCCAGCGCCACGGTATGCGCATCCTTGACCACCGCGCGGGTGTCGAAAACCTGAACCCCGGCATTGACCAGATTGCGGGTATAGATGCCCTCCAGCCGGGTCAGTTCCGCGTGCAGGTTATCCTTGAACCCGGCCCAGCCGAACGCACCGATCGCGGCGTCCCAGCCATAGGCGCGGGCCTCGTCAACCATGCCCGGATAGGCCGAGGCAAACACCATCAGCTTTTTCGGCACGCAGCCGCGGATCACGCAAGTGCCGCCCATGCGGTATTCTTCGGCCAGCGCCACACGCGCCCCCGCTTCCGAGGCCGCCAGCCGCGCCGCGCGCACCCCGCCCGAGCCGCCGCCGATTACGAACAGGTCATAGTCGAAACTCATGCCTCAGAATGCCCCTTCACAGGTCCGAAAACAGATTGTCGTTCTCAAGAAAGTCGATCCTGTCCTCTTGAACCGTGCCGGCATTGATGTCGCGCACCTCGACCTTCCCGTCGCCGTGGCCAATGACCACCACATCGCAGATATCTATGAAAAGGCCGTTTTCAACCACACCGGGGATCTGATTCAGCACCAGCGCCAGTTGCCGGGCATTGCCGATGCGCTTCAAATGCAGGTCGACGATGAAATTACCCTCGTCGGTCACGAACGGCGCTTCGCCATTCATCCGCAAGGTGGTGTCGCGGCCCAGAACGTCGAGATTGATCAGGGTTTCCTCGATCAGCGCCTTGGTGGTCTGCCAGCCGAACGGGATCACCTCGACCGGCAAGGGGAACGCGCCCAGCTGCGCCACTTCCTTGGCGACATCGGCAATCACGATCATCTGATCGCTGGCCGTGGCCACGATCTTTTCTTGCAAGAGCGCGCCGCCGCCGCCCTTGATCAGGTTCAGATCGGCGTCGAATTCATCGGCGCCGTCGATGGTGACGTCCAGCCACTTGGCCTCGTCCAGCGTGACAATCTCGATGCCCACCTGCCGCGCCAGTTCAGCGGTGCGGGTCGAGGTCGGCACGCCGCGGATCTTCAACCCGTCCTCGCGCACCATCTCGCCCAGACAGCGCACCAGCCACGCCGCGGTCGAGCCCGTTCCCAGCCCGACGCGCATTCCGTCCTCGACGAAATCAGCGGCGCGTTTGGCGGCAACGAATTTTGCCTTATCAATGGGGGAAAGCTCTCCGGCCATGGTCTGTCTCCTGTATCGCCCGTGCCACCTTATAAGAGATGTGCCCCATGGCTGCGAGGGCAAATGCGCCCCGCCCGCAGCTCAGATCGCCGCAGCTCTTTTCCTGGTAAAAATACTCGCGCCGCAGGCCCGTTTTTCGCAGAAAAACGGCTAAACCAGTGCGGCAATCACGGCGCCAAGCTCTGCGCGGTCCAACAGCACCAGCATGACCGGGCTTTCAAAGGTCAGCGACACCTGCCCATCGGTGCAGCGGTTCGAAGTGCCGATCCGGTCGCCGGGCCGAAACTCCAGCCCGTCGATCGGCCAGTCCAGCCCGGTGCTGGTGCCACGCACCGGCGCCATCGGGAACAGCGACACCCGCGCGCCGGGCGGCAGGGTCAAGTCCAGCCGGGGCGGCGCCAGAAACACCACATCGCTGTGCGAGACCAGAATACAGCGCCGATCCGGGTGACCGACCAGCACGTTCAGCCCGGCCAGCATGTGATCGGCCCGCGGCCCCAGCATCCCCAGCGCCAGCACCAGCGGCGCCCCGACCGAGCGCAGCGCCTTATCGAAATCGGTGCTGTCCTGTTCCGAGATGTGAATCAGCCGGTCCGCCGGAATCCGGTCGCGCGCCTGATCCGAGATGGAATCAAGGTCGCCGATCACCGCATCGGGCACTAACCCGGCGCGCAGCGCCCGGTCCGCGCCCCCGTCCGCCGCAACCAAAACCGGTGCCAATTCAAGAGCCTGCGCCAAATCCGACGCGGCGCACTCTCCGGCGCCCAACAACGTAACATAGCTTTCAAATTGCAAAATCGGGTTCATAATGGCGCAATTATCGCGGAATCGGGCCAATGACCACATTCCTGACATGAATAATCCCCCCTAATTTCCCAGTTCTGTTCAATTTGAAGAGACTGGCTGTGGTAAACAGGTTGATGCAGATAGTGAAAGAAGGTGAGTAAGTTATGGTAGGTGCGAGTAAAATTCTGACGGTGTCCTATGGCACCTTCTCGTGCACGCTCGAAGGGTTCGACGATTCCTTCGGCACTATGAAAGCCATCGCCGAGTATTTCCGCGACCTTGCCGCCGACGACCGCTATTTCGGCGCCGAGCCTCCGACCCCTGATGCCGAGATGCTGCAACGCATCGCCCAACGCGAGATCCGCAACCGGGTCGAGGCCTATGTCGGCAATGACGGTGTGCACCTGCGCGCCGAACCGGGAAATGGCCTGCCTGCCGTTGCTGCCGCGCCTGCCCCGCAGCCGAAGCCCGCCCCCGCGCCCCAGCCCGCACCGGTTGCCGCACAGCCCGCCCCGATTGCCGAACCGGCGCCCGCACCGGTCGCCGCGCCCGCCCCCGTCTCTGCGCGGGTCGTCGATGAAGACGAGGTCGATCTTGGATCGGTCGCCGCCAAACTGGCCCGCATCCGCGCCGTGGTCGACAACGCCCGCACCCCCGAGCCGGAAACCACTTCCGAACCCGAGTTCGCCGAGGATCAGGAACCGGCGCCAGAATCGCTGCAGAGCTTCGATCAGGACGAGCCCGAGGAAATCGAGGCAGACGTCGCCGAGGCCGATGCCGACGACATCGCCGCCGAGCTTGAGGACGAAGACGAGGTCGCGTTCGAAATCGAGCTGGAAGGCGAGGTCGAGCTTGAGGACGTTGCCGAGTTGGAAGAAGACGCCGACCAAGACGACGAGGACGAAGATCAGGACCAGATTGAAACCGATCTGGCTCAGGATGAAGACGATCAGGACGACGAAGAACCGACATCCGAACGCGACGACTATGAGGACGAAGACGAGGACGACGATTACGACATCCTCAGCGCCGTTTCCGGTCGCCTGTCCCTGCCCGACCCGCTTGAAGCCCGCGCCGCAGCTGCCG
>NZ_JBFHDW010000151.1:0-6542 GCF_041584535.1 Actibacterium sp.
ATTCCGGGTGCAGCAGCGCCTGATCGGGTTTGCCGGGGGTGATCTGATGAAACAGACCGGCGCTGCGTTCTAACCAGTCGCGCAGTTGCGCGCCGGTGATCCGCAAGACCCGCAGCGTGTTCGGATAAAGATACAAATCCGCGACATTGCGGATGGCGATGGGACCGGCGGGCACGTCGGTGTAATAGTCCGGCCCGCCGCGACCGCCCGCTTTGAACGGGGCGGCAGCGGACAATAGCGGCAGATCGGACAAGTCGCTGCCCTGAAGCATCTGCCGCGCATGCCAGCGCTGGGCCTCAAGCACCAGCTGCACCGACGGATCATCCGCGACCAGCGCGAAATAGCTGTGCAGCGGCGCGCTGGTGTGGCCGACCGGGCGGCGAATATAGCTGAGCGTGCGGCTGTGATCCTGCGCCACCGCGTCCAGCACATTCTGCTGGCTGTCGACCAGCGCCACCGCGCCCGAGCTGGCATCCCGGTCATAGATCGGCCGGGTGTCGACCCGGTGATCCAGCACGCGCCACGCGCCATTTTCGCGCTGAAGCAGCAGGTCGATCAGCCCCAGACGCGACCCCCAACTGCCTGCCATTACTGCCGGTTTGCCGTGGATGGTGCCGCTGGCCGCATCGACCCCGGCCACCCCGTCGTAATGGGCCGAGGGAAACACCAGATGGCTGTGCCCGGTCAGGATCGCGTCGATGCCGTCGATGGTGGCAAGCGGCACGCTGGCGTTCTCCATCCCGTTCACATGGCGGGCGGCACCGATGCCGGAATGCGACAGCGCGATCACCAGATCGGCGCCACGCTTGCGCAACTCGGGCACCCAGGCGCGGGCGGTCTCGACGATGTCGCGGGTGTGAATCCGGCCTTCCAGATGGCGACGGTCCCACGCCAGAATTTGCGGCGTCACAAAGCCGATGACGCCGACGCGCAGCGGATGTTGCTGGCCCTGACCATCAGTCACGATGCGATCAAGGATCACATAGGGCGGCAGCAGGGGCAGGTCGTCGGTGGGCCGGGCGCCCGGCTGGCGGATAACATTGGCCGACACCACCGGAAACCGCGCCCCGGCCAGCGCGGTCATCAGGAAATCCAGCCCATAGTTGAACTCGTGATTGCCCAGCGTCGCCGCGTCAAAGCCAACCGCATTCATCGCTGCGATCATCGGGTGCAGGGTGTCGTCGCTCATCCCGCGCTCGTAAGCGATGTAATCGCCCATCGGGTTGCCTTGCAGAAAGTCGCCATTGTCCAGCAACAGGCTGTTGGTGGCCTCGGCGCGCAGGTTGGCGATCAGGCTGGCGGTGCGGGCAAGGCCGACGGTCTCGACCGGTTTGTCGGCGTAATAATCGTAGGGAAAGACATGCATATGCAGGTCTGTGGTCTCGAATATCCGCAGATGCGCCTGATTGGCGGCGCAACTCGCCGAAAAGGAATGCAGTGATGTCAAATGGCGCCCCCGCCCAGATACCGGCCTGCCCTGCCGGGTTGTTCTTGGTTTTATTATACCCCGGCCTGTAACCGACGACCCCTCGTCGGTTAAGACAGTGTCACATTAGAACCATATGACAGGGCAGGCGAGGGAAAAATCGCCCAAAAGTTGTATTTTCCCAACTTGCGCACGTCGGCCGGGGCTGGCAGTCAGACGGTAAGGAAACAAGGGGCGGCGGAATGAAGCTGGCGGAACAAGTCACCTTTGGCGGATCGGCGTTGAACCGGGCGGCCGAGCTGCGCAGCGACGCGCCGGGGCTTGCGGCGGCTTGGGTGGCGGACAGCGCGCGGGTGCTGCTGCTGTGGCGCGGCAAGGTTCTGGTGCAGGGCGAGGCGCTGGATCGCCTGTGGCTGGCCCCGACCGCGCATCCGGTCGTGGCGGCGCGGCAGGATCGGGCGATGCTGTTGGGTCTGGACGATGACAGTGCCGCGATCTTTGCCGTCGATATCTCGGACTGGCAGCCGGACGAGGTGCCCGACAGCCTGAACAGCTTTGTCGATCTTTCGGAACAGCGGCACCCCGACTTGCCCGAGGACACCTGTTTTACCGAATTGCGCCGTATCATGGTGCGGCTGTCGCCGCGCGATGCCGAACTGGCGGCGACCGCCAAGGCCATTCTGGGCTGGCACCAAAGCCACGCCTTTTGTTCGCGCTGTGGTGCTAAGTCGGCGCTGTCGATGGCCGGGTGGCAAAGCACCTGTCCCGCCTGCAACGCCGCGCATTTCCCGCGCACTGATCCGGTGGTCATCATGTTGATCACGCAAGGGAATTCCGTTCTGCTGGGCCGGTCGCATGGCTGGCCTGACGGCATGTATTCGCTGTTGGCCGGGTTTATCGAACCGGGCGAGACCATCGAGGCCGCCGTGCGCCGCGAAGTGTTCGAAGAGGCCGGTATCCGCGTGGGTCAGGTCAGCTATCTGGCCTCGCAGCCCTGGCCGTTCCCGGCCTCGCTGATGTTGGGGTGCCGGGGACAGGCGTTAAGCCGCGACATCACCATCGACCCGGCCGAGATCGAAGACGCGCTGTGGCTTAGCCGCGAAGACATGCTGACGGTTTTCGCGGGTGAACATCCGACGATCCTGCGGCCCCGGCGCGGGGCAATTGCCGGTTTTCTTCTGGAAAACTGGCTTGCGGACAGGCTGGATTGACGCCTATGAACGACGCAGGGACATTGCGGCAGTTCAGATGAAATTATCCACCCGACAAGATATCGCGGCTCCGGTCGATCAGGTCTTTCAGGCGCTGACCGATTTCGACAGTTTCGAACGCGCGGCGATGCGGCGGGGGATCGAGGTCGCCCGCACCGACACGCTGGGCGCGCACGGTGCCGGAATGGGCTGGATCAGCAAGGTGCCCTATCGCGGCAAGCCCCGCGAACTGACCGCCGAAATCGGAACCTATGAGCGGCCCGAACAGGTGGCGGTGAACTGGGCGATCATGGGGCTGGATGGCGCGCTGGACGTGCAACTGGTTGCCCTGTCGCCGCGCCACAGCCGCATTGTCGTCGGGCTGGACATGCGGCCCAAGACCCTGACCGCGCGGCTGTTCCTGCAATCGCTGCGGCTGGCCAAATCCTCGCTGCATCGCAAGTTCAGCCACAGCGTCTTGCGCTTTGCCAAGGATCTTGAGGGTCGTCTGGGCGTCAACCCGAACGGGTTTTGACGCCCAGCTTGCTTAGTGGCGTTTCGGGTCGGCCGGATAAACGCCCAGCAGCTTTACGTGCGAGGTAAAGTAATCCAGCTCTTCCAGCGCCAGCCGGACGTTGTGATCGTCGGGGTGGCCTTCGATATCGGCATAAAACTGTGTCGCCGAGAACGACCCGTCGACCATATAGCTTTCCAGCTTGGTCATGTTCACGCCGTTGGTGGCGAACCCGCCCATCGCCTTATACAGCGCCGCCGGAATGTTGCGGACCCGAAACACAAAGCTGGTCATCATCCCCGACGGGCCACGGCGTTTCAGGTCGGGCTTGCGCGCCATGACCAGAAAACGGGTGGTGTTTTTGTCGTGGTCCTCGATATGGCGGGCCAGAACGTCGAGGCCGTAAATCTCGCCCGCCAGCTCGGACGCCAGCGCAGCGTGCTGCGGATCGCCCATCTGCGCGATATGCATGGCCGAGCCGGCAGTATCGGCGCCGGTGATCGCGTCGATGCTGTGTTCGCGCAGGAACGCCCGGCACTGGCCCAGCAGTACGGTGTGGCTTTGCGCGGTGCGGATGTCTTCCAACCGGGCGCCTTTGACGCCCAGCAGGTTGATGTGAACCCGCACGAAGGCCTCGTCGACAATATGCAGGCCCGACTCGGGCATCAGGCGGTGAATGTCGGCCACGCGGCCATAGGTCGAGTTCTCGACCGGCAGCATCGCAAGGTCTGCATGACCTTTTCGCACGGCGTCGATGACGTCTTCGAAGGTCTTGCAGGGCAGGGCTTCCATGTCGGGCCGGGCTTCGTGACAGGCCTGATGTGAGTAGGCTCCGGGTTCGCCTTGAAACGCGATCCGCCCTGTGATTTGGTCTTTCATGTGCTTTTCTTCACTCTTTAGCGCGTGTTGGCGGTAACTACACCTTGCCAGATGGTGATGGAAGCGGATAGATACCCCGCGAAACGGGAGTGCACAGGAGCGCGTCATGTTCGACACAATGACTCTTACTAAAATCGTCGGCGCGCTTTGTGGCGCCTTGCTTATTTTCCTTCTCGGCAGCTGGGCGGCAGAAAGCCTGTATCACACCGGCGGTGGCCATGCTGAAGGCGAACACGCGGTTCAGGGCTATATGATCGCGACCGCCGGGGCCGATGACCACGGTGCAGAAGCCGAAGAAGTTGTGCCCTTCGCTGAACTGTATGCCAGTGCCGATATGGCCAAAGGCGAGAAAATCTTTGCGAAATGTAAAGCCTGCCACATGATCGACGGCAGCAATGCGACCGGCCCGCATCTGGATGGCGTTGTGAACCGCGCTGCTGGTGCGGCCGAAGGCTTTGGCTACTCGGGTTCGCTGGTCGCTGTGGTCGATGTCTGGACCCCCGAGAACCTGTTCGGGTTCCTCGAAAACCCCAAAGGTTTTGCACCGGGCACCAAGATGTCGTTCTCGGGTCTGCCGAAACCCGCAGATCGTGTGAACCTGATCGCCTATCTGGCTTCGCTGGGCGGCTGATCTCCATAGAAATTGACGATTTGAAGGCCGCTCCTGCCGGGGCGGCCTTTTTTCATGGCCGGGTGCAGGCGATCACGGAATCTCAACTTGCATGCCCCGTCGCACGACCCTTAGCTTGAGACCAACGAAAACCGGACCATATGTCCGGACACAGGAGGACATTCGGCATGACCCGACCCGCCCGCGCGATTGCACGGACCGCGATGCAGACCGGCCTTGAGAAACTGGCGCTGGGATTTCTGGTCTGTGGCCTTGGGCTGACCGCGATGGCGGGGCTGGCGCGGGCCGAGGGCGATGTGATCCGCGCGCATGGGATTTCGACCTTTGGAAACCTGAAATATCCGGCGGATTTCAAGCATCTGGACTATGTGAACCCCGACGCGCCCAAGGGTGGCGAGATGTCGATCTGGGCCTTTGGGTCGTTTGATTCGATGCACCCCTACACGATCAAGGGCCGGGCGGCGGGGCTGGCCTCGATCTTTTTCGAATCGCTTCTGACGGGCGCGGATGACGAGATCGGCGCGGCCTATTGCCTGCTGTGCGAGACCATCGAATATCCGCAAGACCGCAGCTGGGTGATTTTTCACCTGCGCCCCGAGGCACGGTTCTCGGACGGCTCGCCCCTGACCGCCGAGGACGTGGTGTTTTCCTATGAGACCTTCAAGGAAAAGGGCCTGAGCAGCTTTCGCATCGAACTGGCGAAAAAGGTCGATAAGGCCGAGATCATCGACCCCCTGACCGTGAAATTCACCTTTACGCCCGGTGTTCCGACCCGCGACCTGCCGATGGATGTCGGCGGGATTCCGGTGTTTTCGAAAGAACACTACATCCGCAACAACCGCGATTTCGAGGACGATTCCTATGAGCCTCTGCTGGGCTCGGGCGCCTATGTTCTGGACGAATTGATCCGGGGCAAGATCGTCGCCTATCGCCGCAACCCCGACTATTGGGGCGCGTCGCTGCCGCTGAACGTCGGGCGCAACAATTTCGACACGCTCAGGCTGATCTATTACGCCGATTACAACACCGCGTTTGAGGGTTTCAAAGGCGGCAGTTATACGTTCCGCAACGAGGCATCGTCGAAAATCTGGGCCACGGGCTATGATTTTCCGGCGCTGGACAAGGGCTATGTGAAAAAGGTCGAATTGTTCGACGGATCAAAGGCAACCGGTCAGGCCTTTGCGCTGAACCTGCGGCAGCCTCAGTTTCAGGACCGCCGCGTGCGCGAGGCGATCGGCCTGATGTTCAATTTCGAATGGTCGAACCAGACGCTGTTTTATGGCCTGTATCAGCGGGTGAATTCGTTCTGGGACAATACCGACATGGCCGCAACCGGCCTGCCCGGCCCGGATGAGCTGGCGCTGTTGGAGCCGCTGGCCGACATCCTGCCGCCGGGCGTGCTGGATCAGCCTGCGGTGATGGCGCCGGTCTCGGGCGAGCGCCAGCTTGATCGCAAGAACCTGCGCAAGGCCAGCGCTCTGCTGGACGAGGCGGGCTGGGTCGTCGGTGACGACGGCATGCGCCGCAATGCCAAGGGCGAGACCCTGAAGGTCGAATTCCTGAACGACAGCCAGACCTTTGACCGGGTCATCAACCCCTATGTCGAAAACCTGCGGCGGCTGGGTGTCGATGCGGTGCATGTGCGGGTCGACAATTCCGAAGCCGAGAACCGCCAGCGCCCGCCAGCTTATGATTTCGACATCGTCACCACCTTCATGCAGACCAGCTATATTCCCGGCACCGAATTGCGTCAGTATTTCGGCTCGGAAACTGCTGACAGTTCGACCTTCAACGCGATGGGGCTGAAAAGCCCGGCGGTGGATCAACTGATCGACAAGGTGCTGGCCGCCACGTCCGAGGCCGAGATGAAAACCGCCGTGCGCGCGCTGGACCGGGTGCTCG
>NZ_JBFHDW010000152.1:0-6514 GCF_041584535.1 Actibacterium sp.
GATGGCGACCCTGCGCATCGGTGATCCGTTGGACAAAACCAACGACATCGGCGCGCTGGTCGACCCCGTGCAACTGGCCCGCGTGACAGAAATGGTCGATCAGGGCGCCGCCGAGGGCCAGCTTTTCCGCACCCCCGGCCCGCTGCCCGAACAGGGCTGCTATTACCCACCGACGCTGATCACCGGCCTCGCCCCTGCCGCGCGGCTGATGCAAGAGGAAATCTTTGGCCCTGTGCTGGTCGGCACCACCTTCCGCACCCCCGCCGAGGCGGTCGAGATCGCCAACAACACCCGCTATGGGCTGGCCGCGACAGTCTGGAGCGAAAACATCAACCTCGCCCTCGACATCGCGCCCAAGCTGGTCGCGGGCGTGGTCTGGGTGAACGCCACCAACCTGTTTGACGCCGCCGCCGGATTTGGCGGCGTGCGTGAAAGCGGTTTCGGGCGCGAGGGCGGCTGGGCCGGGATTCACGCCTATCTGAAACCGGCACCCACGGGCAAAGCTTTGAAACCGGCCCTGCCGCGCCGCGCCCCCGACGCGCCCGAACGGGCCGATCCGCTGGACCGCACGGCCAAGCTTTATATCGGCGGCAAACAGGCCCGGCCCGATGGCGGCTATTCCCGCGCCATCCACGGCCCGCGCGGCGCGCTGCTGGGTCATGTCGGCCTTGGCAACCGCAAAGACATCCGCAACGCGGTCGAGGCCGCTCACGCCGCCAAAGGCTGGGCGAAATCCACCGCGCATCTGCGGGCGCAGATCCTGTATTACATCGCCGAAAACCTGTCGGCCCGGGCCGAGGATTTCACCACCCGCCTGCGCGCCCTGACCGGCCAAACCGCGAAATCCGCGCGCGCCGAGGTCGACACCAGCATCAGCCGCCTGTTCACCTATGCCGCATGGGCCGACAAATTCGACGGCGCGACAGTGGCGGTGCCGATCCGTGGCATGGCGCTGGCGGTGAACGAACCCGTGGGGGTGATCGGTGCGCTTTGTCCGGATCAGGCGCCGCTGCTGGGGCTGATCTCGGTCATGGCCCCGGCGATCGCCATGGGCAACACCTGCGTTCTGGTGCAAAGCGAACCCTTGCCGTTGGCCGCCACCGATTTCTATCAGGTGCTCGACACCTCGGACCTGCCCGGCGGCGTGGTCAATATCGTCACCGGCAGCCACGCTGATCTGGCGCCCACGCTGGCCAGCCACCTGAATATCGACGCGGTCTGGAGCTTTTCCTCAACCGACCTCGCGCGCGAGATCGAGGCCGCCTCGGCCGGCAACCTCAAACGCACATGGATCGCGCCCGCCCGCGACTGGTCGGGCCCACAAGGCGAAGGCCGCGAATTCCTGCGTGCCGCGACCGAGGTCAAAACCATCTGGGTGCCGTATGGCGAATAGCTCTTTTTCTTGGGCCAAATACTCCCGCCGGAGGCGGTGCCACAATGAGTATTTAGACCAAGAAAAAGACTAGCGGGCCAGCAGTTCGGCCAGCGTCAGCGCCATGACCTTGGCGCTGTCCGCCATATCGTCGATGCCGACCCATTCGTCGGGCTGGTGGGCCAGATCCAGAATGCCGGGGCCATAGGCGATGCAGTTTTTCAGCTTGCCGATGCGGTCGATATGTTTCTGGTCATAGGTGCCGGGCGAGACCACATAATCGGGCGTGCGGGCCAGCACCTTTTCGATCGCTTGCGCAACAGTGGTGACCACAGGCGCGTCGGCGGCGGTCATGCAGGGCTGGACCTCGAACAGATCGCGGATGTCGTATTGGAAATTCGGGCGGCTGGCCTTGATGCCTTCCAGCATGCGCGTGACTTCGGCTTTGACCTCGGTCAGATCCTCTTCGATCAAAAAGCGCCGGTCCAGCACGATGCGACAGCGGTCGGCGACGCAGGGCACCGGCAGGCCGGTATAATCGGCCTCTTGTTCGGCCTCGCCGCCGTGGATCGAATTGATGTTCAGCGTCGATTGCCGTGCGCCTTCGGGCACCACCGGCATCGCCGTGGTTTTCAAGGCCAACAGCGGGTAAAGCACCGCCTCCATCTGGTCCAGCACCGCGCCCATATGGCGGATAGCGCTGTCGCCCAGAAACGGCATCGAGCCATGGGCGATGCGGCCTTTGGTTTCGATCTCGGCCCACCAGACACCGCGATGACCCAGACAGATACGGTCCTTGTTCAGCGGTTCCGGGATGATGACATGCTGCACCCGGTCGGGATTGAAATAACCCTGCTCGGCCAGATAGGCGACGCCGCCATAGCCGCCGGATTCCTCGTCCGCGGTGGCGCTGATTTCGACCGCGCCGGCGAAATCGGGGCAGGTGTCGACAAAGGCCTCGGCGGCGATGATGCTGGCGGCCAGCCCGCCTTTCATGTCGCAAGCGCCACGGCCATAGACGCGGCCGTCTTTGACCTCGCCGCCGAAGGGATCGACGGTCCAGCCGTGGCCGACCTCGACCACGTCATGGTGGCTGTTGAAATGGACACAATCGCCGGGGCGGGTGCCCGCGCGGCGGGCGATGATGTTCCAGCGCGGGTGTTTGGCGCTGTCAGCGGGGGCGCCTTCGGCCCGGACCAATTCGACCTCGAACCCCGAGCGCGCCAGCCGTTCGGCCAGATAGTCGCAGATCTCGCGGTAATTCAGCCCCGGCGGGTTCAGGGTCGGGATGCGGATCAGATCCTGACACAGTGCGGTCAGATCGTCGCGGCGGGCATCAATCGCGGCACAAAGGGCGGTATCAAGGGGGGTGTTCATGCGGCAAAGCCTAGCGCCGCGCGCCGGCTTGGGCAATGCGGCAAAGCAGGGGTCAAAACCGCGCGAAACGGTCGCCAATCCGCCGCAACGCGGGTATCAATTGGATTGAGGGTCGTGGCGTCCGGCCCAACGGGTGCCGCCGGAAAGGAACGTTTGAATGCTGGGACTGTTACGGCTGGCCGGGTTCGGAGCACTGGCCCTGATCCTGTTGTATGTCATGGTGTCGGTTTATTCGCGCTCGGTCCGGCGGGAAAAGCTGGAGGACCGGGCGGCGGAAAAGATTTCCGAAGGCACTCTCGCAGCCGAGGACCGCGATGACTATATCGAAACCGGCATGGCGGCCTATGAACATTCGCTGCGCAAAAAGCTGATCTGGGGCGTGATCGTGGTGCCGACGCTGACGGTTCTGGTCCTGATCTATATTACGAATTTCATGTGAGGCCGGTTGATGCGGTATGTAAAATGGACGTTTCTTGCGCTGATCGCGCTGCTGGTTTTCGGGTTTCTGCATTACACCCTGCCACAACGCGACATCGTTCGGATCGTGAATACCGAGGTGCGGCGCGTCGATTTCGGTGAAAACTCGATCTTCTGGGCGGCGCCCGATGTTGGCACCGCCAGCACGACGACCAACCGCGATGTGCGCTTTATCGAGGCCATCCGGCCCAACGGCAAACCCATCGTTTACCGCAACGAGGATACCGGCTGGGGCTGGCCGCCCTATTTCAAGCTGGACAGTTCGAACCTGCAGGCCGAGGCGCGGGATCTGGTCTCGACCAAAGAGGCGCCGCAATGGGTGGCGGTGCGCCATTATGGCTGGCGCAATGAATTCCTGACGATCTATCCCAATGCTGTCGGGGTCAAACCCGTGGACGGGCCGGAGGTGCGGCTGATCCCGGTGCTGAATATCTTTATCCTGACGCTGCTGGTGGCGCTGCTTGCGTTCTTGTGGCGGGTCTGGGCGCAGTTCCGCGAGCGCACGATCGACCCGCTGCTGGAAGATGCCGAAGAGACATGGGATGCGGTTGACGAACGCGCCGATGCCGCGCGCGACAAGGCGCGTGGTCTTTGGGGTCGGTTAATGGGTTGGCTGGGCAAGAGGCGCCGTTAAGACGCCTCAGGCCACCGCGATATTGTCGATCAGGCGCACGCCGTCCAGCCATGCCGCCGCCAGAATGCGCGCGGGTTGGCTGAGACTGTCCAGCGGCGCCAGACCGTCTTCGGCGCGCAGTTCCAGATATTCGACCTCGGTAAACCCGGCGTCCAGAAGGGCCGCCTGAGCCGCCTGCAATGCCGCAGCCGCCGGATCGCCCGCCTTGATCCGCGCGCCCGCCTCTTGCATGGCGCGATACAGCGCCGGCGCCACCTTGCGGCCCTCGGGCGTCAGGCGCACGTTGCGTGACGACAGTGCCAGACCATCGGCCTCGCGCACGGTGGGGCAGCCGGTGATTTCGACCGGGATATTCAGATCGGCGGCAAGGCGTTTCACCACCTGCAACTGCTGAAAATCCTTTTGACCAAAGAACGCGCGGTCGGCGCTGGTTTGCAGGAACAGCTTGGCGACGATGGTGGCCACGCCGTCGAAATGACCGGGCCGATGCGTGCCGCACAGACCTTCGGTCACGCCCGAGATCGAGATACTGGTGGCAAAGCCATCCGGATACATCTGATCGACGGTCGGCGCATAGATCACGTCGACATCCAAGGGCGCCAGCAGCGTGCTGTCGCTGTCCAGCGTGCGCGGATATTTCTCTAGATCGTCGGCACTGTTGAACTGGGTCGGGTTGACGAAAATCGTCGTGATCACCCGATCCGAGCCCGCCTTGGCAGCCCGGACAAGGCTGAGATGACCTTCGTGCAGCGCGCCCATGGTCGGGGTAATGCCAATCACCTCGCCGGCCTGATGCCAGGTCCGGGTGATCGCGCGCAGCTCGTCCAGCGTATGGACCAGCTTCATTTCTTGGTCTCCGGCACTTTGTCGCTGAACACGTGTTCTGGCCCCGGAAAAGTGCGGGCGCGGACCTCGGCGGCATATTGGGCCACGGCGGCATCGCCTGCTTCGCCCAGCGCGCCAAAGCGTTTCACGAATTTCGGCTTGAACGCGGTGAACAGGCCCAGCATGTCGTCAACAACCAGAACCTGACCGTCACACCCGGCCGAGGCCCCGATCCCGATCGTCGGAATGTCGATCCGTGCGGTGATCTGATCGGCCAGCGCGGCGGGCACTTTTTCCAGCACCACCGAAAACGCGCCAGCGGCGGTCACCGCGTCGGCATCGTCCAGAATGCGCTGCGCATCTGCGCCACGGCCCTGAACGGTATAGCCGCCCAGCGTGTTGATCGCCTGCGGGGTCAGACCGATATGGGCCATCACCGGCACACCGCGATGGGTGAGAAAGCGGATGGTCTCGGCCATCTCGACGCCGCCTTCCAGCTTGACCGCGGCACAGCCGGTTTCGGCCATGATCCGCGAGGCATTGCGAAACGCCTGCTGGGGGCTTTCTTCGTAGCTGCCAAAGGGCATGTCCACGACCATCATCGCCCGGCTCAGGCCACGGGCGACGGCCTGACCGTGAAGAATCATCATCTCCATCGTCACGCCAAGGGTCGACGGAAGGCCATGCAGCACCATGCCGACGCTGTCACCGACCAGCACGAAATCGCAGTGCGGATCGACCATTTGGGCAATCGGAGTGGTATAAGCGGTCAAGGAAACCAGAGGTTCCTGGCCCTTTCGGGCCTTCAGGTCCATCGGTGTCGGGACGCGAATCTGTGCCGTAGCGCTCAAAGGTTATCCTCCCCCTGCGCGTAAAAAGTTATCGCTATATAGCGCCGCGCTGCAGAAAAACCAGTCTTTCAAGCTTAACCTAGGGGAATGTCCGTTACCCTACAACGTTATAAGCGGGGCCATAGGGGTATCCGGTGATGTCCTCGGCACCGTTTTCGGTGATGATCAGAATGTCATGTTCACGGTATCCGCCCGCCCCCGGCAGCCCCTGCGGAATGGTCAACATCGGCTCCATGCTGATGACCATGCCGGGTTCCAGAACGGTGTCGATATCCTCGCGCAGCTCCAGCCCGGCCTCGCGCCCGTAATAATGGCTGAGCACCCCGAACGAATGGCCATAGCCGAAACTGCGGTATTGCAGCAGGTCGCGTTCGGCAAAAAAGCCGTTGATCTGTTCGGTCACCTCGGCGCAGGACACGCCGGGCCGCAGCAGAGACATGCCAAATTCATGCGCCGCGACGTTGGCCTGCCAGATCGCCATCGACGCTGCATCCACCGTGCCGACGAACAAGGTGCGCTCCAGCGCGGTGTAATAGCCCGAGATCATCGGGAAGGTGTTCAGCGACAGGATATCGCCATGCTGAAGCACCCGCGCGGTGAGCGGGTTATGGGCGCCGTCGGTGTTCAGACCCGATTGGAACCAGACCCATGTGTCGCGATATTCGGCATCCGGAAAGCGGCGGGCGATCTCGACCTCCATCGCGTCGCGCCCGGCCATGGCGATGTCGATCTCGCGCGCGCCGACCTTGACAGCGTCATGGATGGCGTATCCCCCGACATCGGCCACCGCCGCACCGGCGCGGATCAGGTCGATCTCGGCCCTGGATTTGCGCATCCGCTGCTGCATCGAGGCCGGGGCAATGTCGATCATCCCCGCCGGGTTCAGCAACGACCGCAGCTTGTCGGCCTGCACCAGCGTCAGGTGATCCGCCTCGTATCCGATCACCCGGCCTTCGCCGGTCACATGCCGCACCGCCC
>NZ_JBFHDW010000153.1:0-6512 GCF_041584535.1 Actibacterium sp.
AATGATGCCCTGCTGAATTTGCGTCGTGCCCTCGTAAATGCGGAACAGGCGCGCGTCGCGGAACAGCTGTTCGGCGCGATATTCGCGGATATAGCCGTTGCCGCCATGCACCTGCACGTTGCGATCGGCCACGCGGCCCACCATTTCCGAGGCGAACATCTTGGCGCAAGAGGCCTCAACGCTGACGTCCTGACCCAAATCGCGCCGCTGCGCCGCATCCAGAACCATGCACCGCGCCGCATAGGCGTCGGCCTTGGAATCGGCGAACATCACCTGCAAAGCCTGAAAGTCGGCAATCGGGCGACCGAACTGTTTGCGAGTGACCGCATAGTCCATCATGTCGTCGATGATCCGCTCGGCCAGACCCACGCAAGCGGCGGCGATATGCAGGCGGCCCTTATCCAGAACCTTCATCGCGGTCTTAAAGCCCATGCCCTCGACCCCGCCGATCAAAGCGTCCGCCGGGATGCGGCAATCCTCAAAAATCACGTCACATACATGCGCCCCCTGCTGGCCCATTTTCTTTTCCGGCTTGCCGGTAGACAGGCCGGGCACACCGGCTTCGACCGCAAAGGCCGATACACCGCCGGCGCCTTTGACGTCAGAATTGGTGCGCGCCATTACGGTGAACAGCCCGGCATGCGGGGCGTTGGTGATAAAGCGTTTGGTGCCGTTTAGAATATAGCTATCGCCGTCGCGGCGCGCGGTGGTGCGAACCGAACCCGCGTCCGAACCCACATCCGGCTCGGTCAGCGCGAACGACCCGATCAGCTCGCCCGAGGCAAGACGGCTGAGGTATTTCTCTTTTTGCTCGGGCGTGCCGTCGATCACGATCCCTTGCGAGCCGATGCCGACATTGGTTGCGAACATCGACCGAAAGGCCGGCGCAGCGCGGCCAAGCTCGAATACCAGCAGCGCCTCTTCTTCGACGTTCAGACCAAGGCCGCCGTAAGCTTCGGGAATCGACAGGCCGAACAGACCCAGTTCCTTCATCTCTTCGACGATCTCTGCCGGTATGGCGTCGCTCTCGGCTACTTCCGGCTCGGCCGGAATCAGGCGCTCATCAACAAATCTGCGAATCACGTCAATCAGCTGCGATCGTGTTTCCAGGTCCAAACCCATAGCGTCCTCCCATCTGGATATTAAGTAAATATATTGTCATTTAATCCCGTCTGGCAAGAGAAGATTTACTGCGATCAGTCAGATTTTCTAATGAATTATCCAGCAAAAGATGCAGGTTTATCCATTTTAATAGGGAAAATTAGATGGTTGTCTTTGTCAACTAGGTCAACCACGCATGGGTGTGGTTATGAAAACATGTTGTCGATTAAATGATAATATGTTTACATAAATGCGGGAGGAGACCACATGCACGCATTGGTATTAAAGACCCGCGGCCCGGAGGGAGCGGAAGTTTGTGAAACACCCCGGCCGGCTCTGGCCCCGGAGCAGGTGCTGGTGCGGATGCTGGCGGCTTCGGTGAACCGGGTCGATCTCTACATGCGCGACAATGGCGCGGGCATTACCCACAGCCTGCCCCAGATCATGGGCGTCGATGGCGTTGGCGAGGTGGCCGAGGCGCCCGAAGGCTCGGCCTTCGCTGTGGGCGACCGCGTGATCCTGTATCCCTATGAATTCTGCGGCACCTGCCGGTATTGCCTTGCAGGCGATCAGCCGCTTTGCACCTCGGCGCGTATTTTCGGCGAACATCGTGACGGCACTATTGCCCAGTATATCGCCGCTCCCGAAGTTTCGCTTTTGCCGCTGTCGCCGGACACCGATGCCGCGGCGGCCGCGACCGTGGGCGTCGCATATCTGACCGCTTGGCGCATGGTTTTCGGCAAAACCCCGATCGCCCCCGGCGCGCAGGTGCTGGTGCAAGGCGCTGGTGGCGGCGTGTCCTATGCGGCCGCGCAACTGGCGCGCATGGCTGGCGCACGGGTGATCGTGACCACCACCGGCGCGACCAAACTGGCGCATTTCCGCGCGCAAGGGTTCGAGGCGGTCGATTATGCCGCTGGCCCGGTCAGCAAGGCCGTTTTGGCCCTGACCGGCGGCGAGGGCGTTGATCTTGTTGTTGATAATGTCGGCGCGGCGACCTGGGACCAGTCCCTTCGCAGCTTGCGCCGGGGCGGCGCGGTTGTGACCTGCGGCGCCACCACCGGCAGCGCGCCCAGCGCCGACTTGCAGCGCATGTTCATCCGCCAGCTTTCGGTTCATGGCTCGACCATGGGCAGCATGGCCGAGTTCCGCCAGCTTATCGCGGCGTTCGAGGCGGGCGGCTTTACCCCACCCATCGACGAAATCTTCCCCCTCAGCCGGGCCGCCGAGGCGCTTGACCGTCTTGGCGCACCTGATCGGCTTGGAAAAGTCGTCATTCAGATCGCGTGATGTCGGAGCAGAAAACCATGACTTATGAAACCATCCTTGCCTCGACCGACGGCCCCGTTGGCATCATTCGGCTGAACCGCCCCCAAGCGCTGAATGCGCTGAACACCCAAATCACAACTGAGCTGGGACAGGCGCTGAACGCTTTTGAAGACGACGACACGATCAGCGTCATCGTTCTGACCGGCAGCGACCGCGCCTTTGCCGCGGGCGCCGACATCAAGGAAATCAAGGACAAGACGTTCTCGGACGTCTTCAACGAGCACTTCATCACCAAAACCTGGGAACGTGCCGCATCCTGCCGCAAGCCTCTGGTCGCTGCCGTGTCCGGTCATGCCGCCGGTGGCGGATGCGAGTTGGCACTGATGTGCGACATCATCGTGGCCTCGGAAACCGCCCGGTTCAGCCTGCCCGAAAGCCGGATCGGTGTGATCCCCGGCGCGGGCGGCACCCAGCGCCTGACCAAGATCGTCGGCAAGGCCATCGCGATGGACATGATCCTGTCCGGCCGGGTCATGGATGCGCAAGAGGCCATGCAGCACGGGCTGATCAGCCGCCTGTCTTCGGCCAAGACCTATCTGACCGACGCCATTGATCTGGCCAAAAGCATCGCCGCCTCGTCGCGCCCGATCCTGATGCTGGCCAAAGAAGCCGTGAACCAGGCTTACGAGACCCATCTGGCCGAAGGCATCTATGTCGAGCGCCGGCTTATGTATTCCACCTTCGCCACCGACGACCGGCGAGAGGGAATGAACGCGTTTTCCGAGAAACGGAAACCCGTTTTCACCAACCGCTGACCGCGTGTCAGCTTCACTCCACGCATGCCGGACCGACGCCGGTATTTCTCTCAGGGAGGAGAAAATATGCACTTGAAGAAAACTCTCACCGCGCTGACCGCAAGCACGCTGATGGCGGGTCTGCTGTCGACCGCCGCGCTGACCGTTTCGGGCACCGCCGCTCAGGCCGCCGAAGTCGACGGCCCCAAGGTCAAATGGCTGGTGTCGCTCTGGGGCGCCCGCCGCGGCTTTACCGAAGGTGTTGAAGGTCTGGCCGAATATCTGGCTGCCAAGACCGACGGCAACTTTGAACTGTCGCTGCAATACGGTGGCGTTCTGTCGGACCCCAAGGAAAACATCGACGGCCTTCAGCTGGGCGCCTTTGAAATGGCGACGATCTGTTCGTTCTACCACCCCGACAAAACCCCGGCCACAACCGGCCTGAACCTTGCATTCCTGCCGCTGCCTTCGTTCGAAGCGCAGGCCGAAGTCTATGGCACGTACATGCAGCACCCGTCCGTCAAGGCGGAATGGGCCAAGTGGAACGCCACCCCGCTGATGTCGGCGCTGATGCCGAACTACGAGATCATGGGTAAAGGCGACGTGCCGGCCGGTCTGGGTGACTGGGAAGGCAAACGCCTGACGGCTTCTGGCGGCCACGCGGCCCTGATGCAGGCCATCGGCGCCATCCCCAGCACCGTTCCGGCCCCCGACCTTTACACCACTCTGGAACGTGGCGCCGTGGACGGCATCGTTTACCCCTACACCTATGCGTTCACCGCCTACCGCTTTCACGAGCTGTCGGACTGGGTGACCGATCACTGGGGTCTGGGCACGGTTCAGTGCAACGTCGCGGCCAATACGGATGCGTATAATGCCCTGCCCGATCAGTATAAGGCCTTGATCGACGAGGCGATCCCGCATGCCTACGAGTATCAGATCGCGAAATATGCCGAGATCGACGCGGACAGCGAAAAGCAGTTCGAAGAGCGTGGCCTGAAGCGCATTCCGATCACCGACGAGATCCGCACCGCGCTGCAACAGGCCGTGGCCCCGAGCTGGCAGGAATGGGTGGACAATGCCAACGCGCAGAACCTGCCCGGCCAAGAGCTGCTTGATCTGATCCTGTCGACCGCTGCGCAAGCTGCGGCCAAGTAACGGACAGACCCATACGCAATGCTGGCGGGTCTCGGCCCGCCAGCCACTGAAAGTGAGGGCTCCTCGTGAAAAGCTTCATCTCCACAGTCGACAATATTCTTTCGCCGATCGAAAAATATTTCGCTTTGATCGCCGGATGCGTGGCCATGCTGATGATGTGTGTGGTCTGTGCCGAAGTCATCGGCCGCACCGGATTCAATCATCCCCTGCGCGGCAATATCGACGTTGTCGAACAGTTCATGGCCGTGGTCGTGGCGCTGGGGATTTCGTATTGCCAAAGCCATTTTGGCAATGTCCGCATGACCCTTCTCAGCAACCGTCTGAGCGGGCGCGGCAAATGGCTTTCCGAAGCATTCGCCCTTTCGATTGGCTGTTTCGTCGTCGCGGTTCTGACCAAGGGCAGCTATGCGAATTTTCTGCGCGCGTGGCGCAACGGCGGGGATACGCCGGAACTGGGCCTGCCCCTGTGGATCGGCATTTTCATCGTGACCGCCGCGCTGGGGCTGCTGTTTATCCGAATGACCCTGCAACTGATCGAAGCGCTGCGGCTGATGGCGCAGCCGACGACGGGATCCGCCATCTTCGCGCATGCGTTCGATGATCCCATCGAAACCAATCCTTACGAATAAAGGCAGACTCATGGATCCTCTTACTCTCGGAATGCTTGGGATCGGCGTCCTGATCCTGCTTGTCGTTCTCGGTGTGCCGGTGGCGTTTGCCTCGGCGTTTACCGGAATTTGCGGCCTGATCGCGCTGCGCGGAGCCACGGTTGGCATTGGTCTGTCGGGCATCATTCCTTTCGCCAATTCGGCACATTATTCGCTGAGCGTGCTGCCGCTGTTCATCGCCATCGGCTTTCTGGCCAGGCACGCGGGCAACACGACCTCGGCCTATGACGCTGCGCGTAAATGGGTGGGCCGGGCGCCCGGCGGCCTTGCGACCGCGACCATCTTCGCCAGCGCCGGTTTCGCCGCTGTCTCAGGTGCCAGCACCGCCAGCACCGCCGTGTTCACCCGCCTTGCCCTGCCGGAAATGGAGGCGCGTGGCTATGACAAGACCCTTGCCGCTGGCGTTATCGCCGTGGGCGGCACACTGGCCGCGCTGATCCCGCCCTCGGCGATCCTTGTGATCTATGGGATCATCGTCGAGCAATCGGTGGCGCAGCTTCTGCTGGCCGGCATGATCCCCGGCCTGCTGTCGATGCTGGTCTATGTGGCTGTCATCTGGATCGTTGTGACCATCAATCCC
The DNA here is from genome assembly GCF_041584535.1 of Actibacterium sp. Taxonomy (GTDB): domain Bacteria; phylum Pseudomonadota; class Alphaproteobacteria; order Rhodobacterales; family Rhodobacteraceae; genus Actibacterium_D. The sequence goes on from NZ_JBFHDW010000153.1 coordinate 5,571, forward strand.
AACCTCGCCCCGATCGAACCCCGCACCTCGCTGCGTGAAAAACTGGCGGCTTTGCCCGGCGTGTCCGGCGTGTTCGCCGTGGTCGGCGTGATCCTTGGCGGTATCTATTTCGGCTGGATGACCCCGACGGAATCAGCCGGTGTCGCCACCGCGATCATTCTGGGGATGGCGCTGTTCAAGAAGATGTCCCTCAAGAACTTTGGCAGTGGCTTGCTGGATACCATTCGCACCACAGCCATGATCTTTATGGTGATCTGGGGCGTGATGATCTTTGTCCGCTTCCTTGCCTTTACCGGCCTGCCCGCAGCCGTCACCGACGCCGTCATCAGCCTTGATGTGCCGCGCTGGGTTATTCTGCTCGGCATCATCGTCATGTATCTGCTGATGGGGATGATCCTTGATGGTCTGGGCATGATGATGCTGACCCTGCCGGTGGTTTACCCGGCCATCGTCGGCCTTGGGTATGACCCGATCTGGTTCGGCATCCTGCTGGTCAAGCTGATCGAGATTGGCGTCGTGACCCCGCCGGTCGGCCTGAACTGTTATGTCGTGAATGGCATCCGGCCCGACATTCCGCTGGAAAGCGTGTTCCGGGGGGTGATGCCGTTCCTGATCGGAGAAGTCTTCATCATCTCGGTCATCATCCTGTTCCCCGATCTGATCCTGTTCCTGCCGAACATGATGAACTGATCCTACGGGACCCACGAAAAGATCAGGCGGCGGGGCCATCCCCGCCGCTTTTTTTGCGCACAGATCGGTGCAAACCGGCAGCGAACCTGCCCGCGCTGCTAGCCCTCGGCCCGGTCGAGGATTTCCAGCCCCCGGATCGCAAACCGCAGCGCCAGAGGTTCAAGATCGGCGGCGTTCTCGCCCGAGGCGACACCGGCGGCGGCGCGTTCGGCGATGCCGACGAAGATCACTGCGAACCGGAACAGGGCAAAG
>NZ_JBFHDW010000154.1:0-6423 GCF_041584535.1 Actibacterium sp.
GGCGCCAAGATCATTCTCGGCCCGGTCCGGGCGCAATCGGCCAATGCGGTTGGCGTCGCGGTTTCGGGCCGCAACGTCAACGTTCTGAGCTTTTCCAACAGTTCCAGCATCGCGGGCGGCAACGTCTTCGTGCTGGGCCCGACCTTTGAGAACACCGCCGACCGTCTGGTTCGCTATGCCGCCGGTCAGGGGCTGGGCAACATGATGATCGTCAGCGAGCAGAACCTCGGGGGCGAGGTTGGCGCCGCCGCCATTCGGGGCGCTGCTGCCGCGTCGGGCGCGGCGGTCGTGGCGGAAAGCTCGTATGAATTCTCGCAAAACGGCGTGGTGCAGGCGATCCCGCAGATCGCTGAAGCCGCACGCAACTCGGGCGCGCAATCGGTGTTCTTTACCGCTGAAACCTCGGGCGCTTTGCCGCTGGTCACCCAGTTGCTGACCGATAACGGCATCAAGCCGTCGATCTATAAATTCCTTGGCCTGACGCGCTGGGATATCCCGGCATCGACCCTTGCCTTGCCCGGCGTTCAGAGCGGCTGGTTCGCCATGCCCGACCCGACGCTGAACCAGCGGTTCTCAAGCCGCTACGAGGCGGCCTTTGGATCGCAACCACACCCAATTGCCGGGTTGGCCTATGACGGGATCGCCGCAATCGGTGCTTTGGTCAGCCAGGGCAAGTCCGATGCTTTGACCAAGGCCGCCCTGACGCAGGGGGCTGGATTTGTCGGTGTAAACGGCATATTCCGGCTGCTGCCGAATGGCACGAACGAGCGCGGCCTTGCCGTTGCTGAAATCCGCGATAATCAGGTTTTTGTGATTGACCCTGCCCCAAGACACTTCGGCGGCGCTGGCTTCTGACCTCGGTCTGTCCCAGCCGCTGCATTCCCAGCCGTCGGATCTGATCCGCCCGGCCGAGGAAATCTTTGACCGTGCGGCCTATGCCGCCGCGTTGGAAACCGCCTTGAAGGGCGACAACGATCCGCGCGCGATCCGCGATGCGACGGTCAGGCTGCTGAACGAGTTTCGCAAGACCGGCAACGACGCGATTGCCGAGGGGTTCGCCAAGGATCCCTTTGCGGCGCGACGGGTGGTGCGGTCCTATGCCTATCTGACCGATTGCCTGATCCGCACCGTGCTGGACGTGGCAATGACCGTGCTGCACCCGCTGGCCACCCCCACCGAAGCCGAGAAAATCGCCGTGATGGCGGTGGGCGGCTATGGCCGGGCCGAGATGGCGCCGCATTCCGATGTCGATCTGCTGTTCCTGACGCCCTACAAGGTCACGCCCTGGGCCGAAAGCGTCATTGAATCGATGCTTTACATGCTGTGGGACCTGCATCTGAAGGTCGGCCATTCCAGCCGCACCGTCAAAGACTGCATCCGCCTTGGCCGCGAGGATTACACCATCCGCACCGCCATGCTGGAGCACCGGTTTCTGGCGGGCGACGACGGGCTTGCCGCCGAACTCAGACACCGGCTTTGGGATGAATTGTTCAGCGGCACTGCCGCCGAATTCATCGAGGCCAAGCTGACCGAGCGTTCGGAACGCCACCGCAAGCAGGGCGGCCAGCGCTATATGCTGGAACCCAACGTCAAGGAAGGCAAAGGCGGCCTGCGCGACCTGCAATCGCTGTTCTGGATCGCGAAATACGTGCATCGGGTGGATGACAGCTCGGCCCTGGTCAAGCTGGGCGTATTCACCCGCGAGGAATACGCCAACTTTGAGCGCGCCGAGAATTTCCTGTGGGCGGTGCGCTGTCACCTGCACCTGCTGGCCGGTCGCGCGATGGATCAGCTGACCTTTGACATGCAGGTCGAGGTCGCGGCGCGCATGGGCTATACCGATCATGGCGGCCGCCGCGCGGTCGAACATTTCATGCAGGACTATTTCCGCCACGCCACCCGCGTTGGCGAATTGACCCGCATCTTCCTGACCTCGCTGGAAGCCAGCCATGTGAAAACCGCGCCCAGCCTGATGGGCCTGCTGCGCCGTCGCCGCAAGGCCAAGGACGGCTATGCGATCGTCCATAACCGGCTTAGCATTTCTGACGAAAAGACCTTCTTTGTCGACAAGGTGAATATCCTGCGCCTGTTCGAAGAGGGCCTGCGCACCGGCATGTTGCTGCACCCCAATGCCATGCGTGCGGTCACCGCCAATCTGGGCCGGATCGACAACGCCCTGCGCGAGGACAAAGAGGCGCAGCGGATTTTCTTTGACCTGCTGCTGAAACACGGCAACCCCGAACGCGCCCTGCGCCGCATGGCCGAACTGGGCGTGCTTCAGGCGTTTATCCCCGAGTTCGAGCCGATCATCGCGATGATGCAGTTCAACGTCTATCACCACTACACGGTGGACGAGCACATCATCCAATGCATTTCGGTTCTGGCCCAGATCGAGCGCGGCGAGTTGCGGGAATCCCTGCCGGTGGCCAGCAAGATCCTCAAGGACGGGCTGAACCGCAAGGTGCTGTATACCGCGCTGTTGCTGCATGACATCGGCAAGGGCCGCCCCGAGGATCACTCGGTTCTGGGGGCGCAGATTGCCCGCAAAGTCACGCCACGTCTGGGCCTGAAACCCGAGGAATGCGAGACCGTCGAATGGCTGGTGCGCTATCACCTGCTGATGTCGGACGTGGCTCAGAAACGCGACATTTCCGACCCGCGCACCGTGCGCGACTTTGCCAAGCTGGTGAAAAGCAAGAAACGGCTGGACCTGCTGACCGTGCTGACGGTTTGTGACATTCGCGGCGTCGGCCCCGGTGTCTGGAACAACTGGAAAGCGCAACTGTTGCGCAATCTCTATAACCAGACCGAAGACGCGCTGGATAACGGCATCGAGGATCTGAACCGCGAAAAGCTGGAGACCGAATCCAAACGCGCCCTGCGCGAGGCCCTGCCCGATTGGGACAAGAAAGACCTGCGCGCCGAGACCAGCCGCCATTACGGCCCCTATTGGCAAGGCCTGCCCACCGATACGCAGGTCATCTTTGCCAATCTGCTGCGCGGGATCTCGGCCGACGAAATCCGCATCGACATGCATCTGGATGCCGACCGCGACGCCACCCGCGCCTGTTTCGCGTTGTCCGATCACCCGGGGATTTTCTCGCGGCTGGCCGGGGCGCTGGCGGTGGTTGGCGCCAACGTGGTCGATGCGCGCACCTATACGTCATCCGACGGCTATGCCACGGCGGTGTTCTGGATTCAGGATGCCGAAGGCGCACCTTACGAGGCCGCCCGCCTGCCGCGTCTGCGCGACACGATCATGAAAACCCTGATGGGCGAGGTGCTGCCGCGCGAACGCCTGAAAGACCGCGACAAGCTGTCGAAACGCGAGCGTGGCTTTCAGTTCCCGACCCATATCTCGTTCGATAACGAGGGCTCGGACATTTACACCATCATCGAGGTCGATACCCGCGACCGTCCCGGTCTGCTGTTCGATCTGACCCGGGTTCTGGCCCGCAACAACATCTATATCGCCTCGGCGGTGATCGCGACCTTCGGGGCGCAGGTGGTCGATACCTTCTACGTCAAGGACATGTTCGGGCTGAAACTGCATTCGAAGCAGAAACAGGCCGGGCTTGAGAAGAAACTGCGCGAATCCATCGAAAAAGGCGCGGAAAGGGCGCGCGGCTGATGTCCGCTCCGCGGTTGGTGTCCGGGTTTCTGACGGTCGGCGTCTGGACATTGGCCAGCCGGATTCTGGGCTTTGTCCGCGACATCATGATCGCCGCCTATCTGGGCTCGGGCCCGGTGGCCGAGGCATTCCTGATCGCCTTTTCCCTGCCCAACATGTTCCGCCGGTTCTTTGCCGAGGGCGCGTTCAACATGGCCTTCGTGCCGATGTTCTCGAAAAAAGTCGAGGCCGACGAGGACGCAATCGGCTTTGCCCGCGACGCCTATTCCGGGCTGACGGCGCTGTTGATCGTGTTCACGCTGTTGGCGCAATTGGTCATGCCGTGGCTGGTGCTGGCGATGGCGTCGGGCTTTGTCGCTGATGACCGGTTCGCGCTGGCCACTGGCTATGGTCGGGTGGCCTTTCCCTATATCCTGTTCATTTCGCTGGCGGCGCTGCTGTCGGGGGTGCTGAATTCGCTGGGCCGGTTCGTGGCCGCTGCCGCCGCGCCGGTGCTGCTGAACGTGCTGTTCATCGCGTCTATGGTGCTGGCCGGGCGGCTGGGCTGGCCGGTCGGAGACACGTTGATCTGGACCGTGCCCTTGGCGGGCATGGCGCAACTGGCGCTGGTGTGGACGGCGGCCTCGCGCGCCGGGTTCCGTCTGACGCTGCGCCGCCCGCGCCTGACGCCCGAGCTGAAACGGCTGGCGATCATCGCAGGACCCGCCGCGCTGGCCGGCGGCGTGGTGCAGGTGAACCTGCTGGTCGGTCGTCAGGTCGCCAGCTTTTTCGACGGTGCGATTGCGTGGCTGAACTATGCCGACCGGCTGTATCAATTGCCACTAGGCGTGGTCGGTATCGCCATCGGCGTGGTGCTGTTGCCCGATCTGTCACGGCGCTTGCGCGCTGGCGATCTGGCCGGTGGGCGCGATGCGTTCAACCGCGCGGGCGAGCTGTCTTTGGCCCTGACCATCCCCGCCGCAGCGGCGCTGATCGCCATTCCGGGCCCGCTGATCGGGGTGCTGTTCCAGCGCGGCGCCTTTGACGCCAGCGACACCGCCGCGACCGCCGCCGCCGTGGCGATCTACGGTCTGGGGCTGCCCGCCTTTGTGATGCAAAAGGTGCTGCAACCGCTGTTTTTCGCCCGCGAAGACACCAAGCGGCCGTTTTACTATGCGCTGATCTCGCTGGCGGTGAACGTGGTGGTCGCGGTCGGTCTGATCCCGGTTCTGGGCTATCTGGCGGCTGCCTTGGGCACCACTTTGGCCGGTTGGGCGATGGTGGCGGTGCTGTGGCGTGGGTCGCGCCGGATGGGCGAGGCCGCGCAACTGGACGCGCGGTTCAAGCGCCGCCTTGGCCGGATCATCCTCAGCTCGGCCCTGATGGCGGTGCTGCTGGTTGTTGCCGCCAGCGGGCTTGAGCCGTGGCTTGGCGCGGGCCGCATCCGCTATGGCGCGCTGGCGCTGTTGGTGGCGCTTGGGATCGTCAGCTATTTCGGGCTGGGCCACATTCTGGGTGCATTCCGCCTGTCCGAATTCCGCCGTGCCATGCGCCGCGGTTAACGCTGCTGCAACCGCGCCCGCAACCGGCGCCAGCCGCCGGGGCTGACAAGGATCGACAGGCCAAAGCCGGTAAAGAACCCGGCCAGATCGGCAACCCAGTCATTCGACCCACCAAACAGCAGCGTAAACAGCAACTGAATGCCCAACAGGAACCCGATCAGGGTGAAGGCGCCATAGCGGCTGTCGCCCTTGGCGGCCAGACTGACCGACATCAGGTAGGTGAACGCCCCGATCAGCCCATAAACCGCCGGATAGCCCCCCGCCAGCGGCCGCGCCTCGTCCAGCAACAGCCCATAAGCCGCCGCACCGACGATGGCCGAGGCGAAGAACACCAGCACCACCGCCCAAGGGCGCAGGATCTCGCCCACCATTTTGCCCAGCGCCAGAATGAACACGATCACGAACAGCGTCTGGGTAAAGCTGAAGCTGACAAACACATAGCTGACCATCCGCATCAGATCGCTGGCGGCGATGTCGCCTGTGGCCAGCATCCGGTCGAACAGGATGTCGTAAAAGCCGTAATCCTCGATCGCGGCGGTGCGCCAGCCGATGCCGCCCGGCCCTCCGGCAAACCCATAGCGCCCGGCGCTGAGCAGCAGCTCGACCAAGGCGATTGGCGTCGCCAGCAGCCAGACCACCGGCGGTAGCGGGTTAACTGGCGAATGATGCGAGGGATGTTGCATTGGGCTGCCTTTGGTTGACGGGCTTTGTCTGCATGGGTAAGCGAGGCGGACAGGAAATTCCAGACGGAGATATGCATCATGACGGAGGTGGTCCACACACCGCGCGTCTTTTCAGGCATCCAGCCCTCGGGCGGCCTGACCCTTGGCAACTATCTTGGCGCCCTGAAACGCTTTGCCCAAGCGCAGGATCAGGGCGGGATGCAGACGATCTATTGCATGGTCGATCTGCACGCGATCACCGTCTGGCAAGACCCGGCCGATCTGCGCCGCGCCACGCGCGAACTGGCAGCCGGGTTCATCGCCAGCGGCGTCGATCCCGAGAAATCCATCCTGTTCAACCAAAGCCAGGTGCCCGAGCACGCGCAACTGGCGTGGATCTTTAACTGCGTCGCCCGCATGGGCTGGATGCAGCGCATGACCCAGTGGAAGGACAAGTCCGGCAAGAACGCCCAGAACGCCTCATTGGGGCTGTTTGCCTATCCGGCGCTGATGGCGGCGGACATCCTGCTGTATCACGCCACCCATGTGCCCGTGGGCGAGGATCAGAAACAGCATGTCGAGCTGACCC
>NZ_JBFHDW010000155.1:0-6412 GCF_041584535.1 Actibacterium sp.
GACGCCATGGTCGCCGCCCGCGACCACCGCCGCGAGGCGCGGGCCTGTCTGGCGGGCGTGCCGGTTGACGTGCCTGCAGACGACGATGGCGATATCGACCCGAGCGAGATCGAAGGCGCCGACCTGTCGATGCCGATCTGGAAAATCGTGATGTTCATGGGGCTGGGTCTGATCGGCCTGCCCTTGGGCGCGGATCTGTTGGTTGATAGCGCGGTCAATATTGCCCGCGATTTCGGCGTCAGCGAAACCGTGATCGGTCTGACCTTGGTCGCGGTCGGCACCTCGTTGCCGGAACTGGCGACCACGGTAATGGCGGCGCTGCGGCGTCAGGCGGATGTGGCGTTGGGTAACGTGATCGGCTCGAACATGTTCAACCTGTTGGCCATCATCGGCATCGCCAGCTTTGTCGGTGACATGGAAGTGCCGCCGCAGATGCTTAGCTATGACCTGTGGGTGATGTTGGGGTCGTCGCTGTTGCTGCTGCCCTTTGTCTTTCGCGGCTGGAATATCACAAAAGGCTGGGGCATTGGCCTGACCATGCTTTATGCAGGATATGCGCTGTCGGTTCTGATCTAGGCAAAGGGGCGGTCATGAAAGCGGGCAAAGCACTGGTCACGGGGGCGGGAAAACGGCTGGGTCGGGCGATGGCCCTGCATCTGGCCAGCCGTGGGTTTGACGTCGCTGTTCATTACAACAGCTCGGCCGAGGATGCCTTGGCGGTGGTCGATCAGATCACAGCGATGGGGCGCAAGGCCGTGGCCTTGGGTGCCGACCTGCTGAACGATGCCGAGACCGAAACCCTGTTCCCGCGCGCGGTTCAGGCTTTGGGCGGGCCGCTGACGGTGCTGATCAACAACGCCTCGATTTTCGAATACGACAACCTTGCCACGGCGACGCGCGAAAGCTGGGACCGGCATATGCAGTCGAACCTGCGGGCGCCGTTCATCCTGACGCAAGCCTTCGCGGCGCAGGGTCTGAACGCGGGGCAGGATGACAAGGGCGAACAGGTCGCGGTGGGCCTGATCGTCAACATGATCGACCAGCGCGTGAACAAGCTGACACCGGAATTCATGACCTATACTTTGGCCAAGATGGGCCTTTGGGCGCTGACGCGCACCTCGGCTCAGGCCTTGGGGCCGGCGATCCGGGTGAATGCAATCGGCCCCGGCCCGACCCTGATCGGTGCCCGCCAAACGCAAGAGCATTTCGACAGCCAACGGGCCTCGACCATCCTGCAACGGGGTGCGGATGAGGACGATGTCACCGCGGCGCTGGAGTATCTTTTGATGGCCCGTTCCGTGACCGGACAGATCGTTTGCACCGATGGCGGACAGCACCTGACGTGGCAGACAAAAGATATATTTGGGATTGAATAAAACAACGTTCACGTTTTTGCCGAGCGTAAACGTCCACACGCGCGAGATCCGTTACAAAAGCGTTACGATTTAGTGAATGTTTTCAAGCCTTTGTCCTGCGACAATTTTTATATCATTTAAAAACAACAGGTTATAAACGCGCCTATTTTTTGAGCAAAGCGATGAACCCCCCTGAAAACAAGGAAAAATCCGGCTGCCTGAATACTTCCCCCCAGAGTTATCCACAGAATGCGTGGACAGGTTTCCCCTTGCTCAGGCTCTGCTATTTTTGCAGCTAGGACAGGGAATCATATGACCGACCTCACCGCGCAAAACCCACCTGATCGGCCGACTGGATTTGCCTGTGTGCAGTCCTATCTGCCCAGTCTTGATAACTCGCCCGGCGTCTATCGGATGCTGGATGCGGAAAGCCGGGTTTTGTATGTCGGCAAAGCCCGTTCTCTGAAAAAACGCGTGGCGAATTACGCCAGTCCGGGCGGGCATTCGCCCCGGATCGACCGGATGATCCGCGAAACCGCGTCGATGATGTTTCTGACCACCCGCACCGAGACCGAGGCGCTGTTGCTTGAGCAGAACCTGATCAAGCAACTGAAGCCGCGCTATAACGTGCTGTTGCGCGACGACAAATCCTTTCCGCATATTCTGGTGTCAAAGGCGCATGCCTTTCCGCAGATCAAAAAGCATCGCGGCGCGCGCAAGGAAAAGGGCGGCTATTATGGCCCCTTCGCCGGTGCGGGCGCGGTGAACCGGACCCTGAACCAGCTGCAGCGCGTGTTCCTGCTGCGCAATTGCCCGGACGCGACCTTTGAAAGTCGCACCCGTCCGTGCCTGCTGTATCAGATCAAGCGCTGCTCGGCGCCCTGCGTCGGCAAGATTTCCGAACAGGATTACGCCGCGCTGGTCGCCGACGCCGAACGCTTCCTGCAAGGCCGCAGCACCGAAATGCAAGCCGAGCTGGCGAAACAGATGGAGCAAGCCTCGGACGCATTGGAGTTCGAGCGCGCCGCCGCGCTGCGTGACCGGATTCGGGCGCTGACGCAGGTGCAATCCTCGCAAGGGATCAACCCGCGCGGCGTGAACGAGGCCGATGTCATCGCCGTGCATCTTGAGGGCGGGCAGGCCTGCGTTCAGGTGTTCTTTATCCGGGCGCATCAGAATTGGGGCAATCAGGATTTTTACCCCCGTGTCGGCGCCGGGATCGAAGAGGCCGAGGTGCTACAAGCCTTCCTCGGTCAGTTCTACGACACCAAGCCGCCGCCGAACCTGATCCTGCTGTCGCACCCCATCGAAGACGCCGATCTGATGACACAGGCGCTTAGCGACAAGATCGGCCGCAAGGTCGAGCTTGCCGTGCCGATGCGCGGCGAAAAGGCCGAGCTGGTCGCCAATGCCGCTCGCAATGCTCGCGAAAGTCTGGGCCGCCGCCTGTCGGAAACCGTGGCGCAGGCCAAGCTGCTGCGCGGGCTGGCCGAGGCCTTTGATCTGGACACCCCGCCGCAGCGGGTCGAGGTCTATGACAACTCGCATATTCAGGGCGCGCATGCGGTCGGGGCGATGATCGTCGCCGGGCCCGAGGGTTTCCTTAAAAGCCAATACCGCAAGTTCAATATCCGCGACGATGCCCTGACCCCCGGCGACGATTTCGGCATGATGCGCGAAATGCTGACCCGCCGGTTCCAACGCTTGTTGAAAGAGGACCCAGACCGCGAAACCGACGCATGGCCGGATCTGTTGCTGATCGACGGCGGCGCCGGTCAGGTCAGCGCCGTGGCCGGGATCATGGCGGAACTGGGCGTGACCGATATTCCGATGATCGGCGTCGCCAAGGGCATCGACCGCGACGCCGGCAAAGAGGAATTCCACCGCCCCGGCCGCCGCCCCTTTGCCCTGCGCCGCAACGATCCGGTGCTGTATTTCATCCAGCGCCTGCGGGACGAGGCCCACCGCTATGCCATCGGCGCCCATCGCCAGAAACGCGCCAAGGCCGTCGGTGCCACGCCGTTGGATGACATCCCCGGCGTCGGCGCGACCCGCAAACGCGCCCTGCTGACCCATTTCGGCAGCGCCAAGGCGGTCAGCCGCGCTGGCCTCTCGGACCTGAAAGCCGTCGAAGGGATTTCGGACAGCCTTGCCGAAACCATCTATGGCTTCTTCCATGAACGCGGGTGAGGTTGTAAGTCTATCGACATGACATGGAACATTCCGAATATCCTGACGGTCCTGCGGCTGATTTCAGCCCCCGGCGTCGCGCTGGCCTTTCTGTTTCTGCCCCGGCCCTTTGCCGATTGGGCGGCGCTGATCCTGTTTGTCGGCGCGGCGGTCACTGATTGGTTCGACGGCTATCTTGCTCGCAAATGGAACCAGACCAGCCGCTTTGGCGCGATGCTGGACCCGATCGCTGATAAGGCGATGGTGGTGATCGCGCTGATGGTGGTTGTGGCCGTGACCGGGATGCCGTTCCTGATCACCCTGCCGACGACGCTGATCCTGTTCCGCGAAGTCTTTGTCTCGGGCCTGCGCGAGTTTCTGGGCGATAAGGCCGGGCTGTTGCAGGTCACCAAGCTGGCCAAGTGGAAAACCACGGTGCAGATGCTGGCGATCGCGGTTTTGCTGGCAAACGGGATATTCGAACATGAATTCGGCATGCGCAGCATGGGCATGGACCGCGCGATGATCGCCGGGGTGCTGGATGGCTCGGTTCAGGATACGCTCGGCCTGCGCTTTCACTGGATGGCAATGGGCCAAAGCTGGACCGTCGGTATTGCGCTGATCTGGCTGGCGGCGATCCTGACCTTCGTGACCGGCTGGGATTACTTCGTGAAATCGCTGCCCTACCTGCGCGATGGGGGTGAAGATGATTGACGTTCTCTATTTCGCTTGGGTGCGCGAACGCATCGGCCTGCCGAAAGAGCGGATCGACACGCAGGCCGCGACCGTGGCCGAACTGGTCGAGGAATTGAAAGCCCGCGAAGACCGCTATGCCGCCGCCTTCGCCGACCTGTCGGCGCTGCGCGTTGCGGTCGATCAGGACCTGACCGATTTTGACGCGCCGCTGGCGCAAGCCCGCGAAGTGGCGTTCTTCCCGCCAATGACCGGGGGCTAAGCCGGTGACAGTGCGCATCCAGTCCGACCCGTTCGATTTCGGCGCCGAGGCCAATGGCTTTGCCCTGAACAACAACGACGCCGGCGCCATCGTCACCTTTACCGGCATCGTGCGTAACCTGCCCTCGGGCGATCTGGCGGAAATGCAGATCGAACATTACCCCGGCATGACCGAACGCGCCCTGCACCAGATCGAGGATGAGGCCCGCCAGCGTTGGAGCCTGAAGGACTGTCTTATCATCCACCGCCACGGCAGCCTGAAGCCCGGCGACATGATCATGATGGTCGCCACCGCCTCGCCCCACCGCGCCGACGCGTTCGAGGCGGCAGAATTCCTGATGGATTACCTGAAATCCCGCGCGCCGTTCTGGAAAAAGGAAATCACCGCTGCGGGGGAAGATTGGGTTGCCAGCAAAGACAGCGACGAAGCCGCGCTTGCGCGCTGGAGCACCAAGTCCTGAGGTTGCGATTTTGAGTATTTCGACCAAGAAAAAGCCGCCGTTTTTTCTTGGTCGAAATACTCCGGGGTTTGGGGCAGAGCCCCAATCCATCATTTGTTACTGGCTATTGCGTTCCAGATAGGCGCGCAGTTCCTCAGCCTCGTGCCGGGCTTCGCGCAGGCCTTCCATCGCGGCGCGCAATTCGGCCTCGGTCTGGTTCAGCTGGTTGGTCAGTTCGGCTTCACGCTGTTGCAGATAGGTGATCGCCTGATCGCGGGTCTCTTCGGCGTCGTGCAATTGTTGCGCCATCTGGTCGAGTTCGCCCATTTCCGATTGGGTCACGCGGGTGACGCGGTGAATGACCCAGGACGCGAACCATCCCAGCAGGAAGGCCACGAACAGGATGATGGCGGTGGCGATGATAAACTCAGTTCGGTTCATTGCTGCTGTCGTCCGTGGTTGTTTCGCTGGGGGTCTCGTCGGTGGCGGGCGCGGTTGGCTCGTCCCCGGCAGGGGCGTCCAGGTCGTCGGGCGCGGCCGGGTCGATCAGTTTGAATTCGATGCGGCGGTTGGCCTCACGGCCTTCTTCGGTGTCGTTCTCGGCGATCGGTTCGCTTTCGCCATAGCCCTTGGCGGTCAGGTGGGTGGTCAGCACCCGGCGGCCCAGTAGCGCGTTCAGCACCGCCTCGGCCCGTTGCTGGCTGAGGGCCTTGTTCATTTCCTCGCGGCCCTGGCTGTCGGTATGGCCGCCGATTTCCATCGGCACGTCGCTACAGCCTTTCAGCACCTCGGCGATTTTGGCGACCACGTCGCGCGACGGGCCATCGATGGTGACCGAGCTGGGCTCAAACGTGATCTGGTGCTCGGCAAGGATATCGTTGATCTGGCTGACGCATTCCGCCGGATCGGGCGGTTCAGGCAGCAAGGTGGCCGGGTCGAGCGATTCCAGATACTCGACCTCGATCTTGAAATGCTGGGCGTCGCCCAGTTTCTCGCCGAACAGTTGCGCGATGCGGGCGTTGGCCTCGGTGTCGCCGGTCTTGCCGCGCAGTTCGACAAAGTCCGGTTGCACCACGAGGCTGCCATAAGACAGCGCGGCCAGACCTTCCAGACCGGTCAGCACCCTTAGCGGCCAGCCGCCCGGCAATTCCGGGTCAAGGCGCATGCCGACGGTCACGTTCGAATAGCCAAAGCGCGAGAACGCATAGCTTTCGGTGGCGGTGCGGGTCAGGTCATCGGTCATCCGGCCACGCAGTTGCACCAGCCCTTCGGGGCTTTTGGTGGCGACGAATTCCGGCGGGCCTTTGCTGTCATCGCCGGTTCCGTCGACCTTGACCGGTTCGGGCAGCACCGCGTGCAGCGAGAACACCTCGGGCAGGTCATGGTCCAGCGCGCCGGTCACCCGGTCGAACAGCGATTGTTCGGTGCTGTCCAGCGCGACAAGGGTCACGTCGGCATCTGAGAATGTCAGGCTGCCGCCGCCCAGTTCGGCAA
>NZ_JBFHDW010000156.1:0-6391 GCF_041584535.1 Actibacterium sp.
GGTGCCGACGGGTTCGTTGTTGTTATTCAGGATAACGGCTGCGTTGCGATCAAAACGGATCGCGGTGCCATCTTCACGACGGACTTCTTTAGCGGTGCGCACGACGACGGCCTTACGGACGTCACCTTTCTTAACGCGACCACGCGGGATGGCTTCTTTTACCGAGACGACAATGATGTCGCCGACGGAAGCGTATTTACGCTTGGAGCCACCCAGAACCTTGATGCACTGAACACGGCGAGCGCCGGAGTTGTCAGCGACATCCAGATTGGTTTGCATCTGGATCATGTGGTTTCTCCCGACCTTTGGGGACTATCGCCCCAGGGTTTCGATCAAACTGGAATTGAGGCCTTAGTTGGCGATCACTTCCCAGCGTTTCGTTTTCGAGATCGGCGCACATTCCTGGATACGGACGGTGTCACCAACCTTGAATTCGTTCTTCGGATCGTGAGCCCGGTATTTCTTGGACTTACGAATGGTCTTTTTCAGAACCGGATGCGTAAAGCGGCGCTCGACCGAAACCGTTACGGTTTGCTCGTTCTGGTCGCTCGTCACGGTGCCTTGCAGGATGCGTTTGGGCATGTGTCAGCTCCTCAGTTGGCCGCCGCTTCAGCGGCTTTTTGGTTCAGAATGGTTTTCACGCGGGCCACGTCACGACGGACCTGACGCATACGCGCGGTGTTCTCAAGCGCGCCCGAGGCCTGCTGGAAGCGCAGGTTAAACGCCTCTTTCTTCAGGCTGACCAGCTGATCACGCAGCTGATCCGGCGTCTTTTCTTTCAGTTCGTTGGCGTTCATCGCCTTTTCCTTTCTCAAACACCGGCCAGCCCCTGATTTTCAGGGTAACATTAGACCCGGTGGCTCAATAGAAAACACGCGATTCCCCTGACGGGGTTTCGCGAGATGCCGCTCTATAGGGGAGCCACGCCGCAAGGGCAAGGGAAAGTTGGGGAATTGTGGGTTTCACCGCATTCAGCGCCCGCCGCAGGCCGATCTGCGCCATTTGACCGCAACGATCCCCCTCGCCAAGGGTTTCGGGCTGGTTTAAGAAATCGCCATGGCACAGATCAAATCACTCTTCGTCACCCGTCTTTACCACGCCGCCCTGTCGGAATTCAGCCCGTCCATCGATCAGGACGAGCTTGAAGCCTCGTGCCTGTCTCTGGCCGAGGATGACGAGGCCGGGCAGATCTGGTGCGAAGAAAACGCCTATCCGGGCTATACCTCCTATGCCTCGCTGACCGACTTGCCGTGGCGGTTTCCGATCTTTGCCGATCTGGTCAAGGTTCTGGATCAGCACGTCGCGGCCTTTGCCAAAGATCTGGAATTCGATCTGGACGACCGCAAGCTGGTGCTTGAGGACCTGTGGATCAATATCCTGCCCGAGGGCGGCACCCACAGCTCGCATCTGCACCCGCATTCGGTGATTTCCGGCACGACCTACGTGGCGATGCCCGAGGGCGCCAGCGCGCTGAAACTTGAAGACCCGCGCTCGGGCCGCCTGATGGCCGCCCCGCCGCGCCGCAAGGATGCGCGCGAGGATCTGCGGACCTTTGTCTATGTCAAACCCAAGGTCGGAGACATCCTGCTGTGGGAAAGCTGGCTGCGCCACGAGGTGCCGCTGAACATGGCCGAAGAAGAACGGATTTCGGTGAGCTTCAACTATCGCTGGGGCTGACCCCGCCTAGCGCGGATGCAGCCATTTCGGCAGAAAGCTATAGGCGTCGCGGGTCATATCCGGGTTGAACGGGATATTGTTCGCGGCCAGCCTGACCTTGAAACTGCCGTCGTTGAACGCGTCAAAGGTTTCAGTCGCGCCGCCGATATGTTCGCCCGCCACAAAGATCTGCGGGATCGTCGGCACCCCGATCAAACTGCGCAGCGCGGCACGGATATCGCCGCCCCGGTTGTCGGCCTGATAAGCGACAGAATCCAGATCAATCGCGCGATAGGCGATCCCGGCCTCGGCGAACATCTTGCGGACCGACCAACAGAATTCGCACCATTCCAGCGCGAACAGAACCACCGGCTGTGTCGGGTCTGACAGCACGTCCTGAACGAATTTGACGGCGTAATCCTTGACCTCTTCGACCTGCGGCGCGGGTGCGGCGCCGCCGGATCCATCGAACCGGAACCGCGGGGTCGAGGCGGCGATTTCCAGCTCTTCCTCGGTCATGGTTTCGACCACGTCTTCGAACATCGGCGTCGACAGATAGCGTTCACCGGTATCCGGCAGCATCGCCAGAATGCGCGCGCCGTCAGGGGCGGTTTCCGCGATCTTCAGCGCGCCGGCAAAGGTGGCACCGCCGCTGATGCCGCAGAAAATCCCCTCTTTCGCGGCAAGGTCATGCGCGCATTTCAAGGCATCGGCCCCGGCCACCGGTTGAAAGATATCGATCAGATTGCCGGTCAGCGCATCCTCGGCCAGCTTCGGGATAAAGTCGGGCGACCAGCCCTGCATCAGATGCGGGCGGAAATTCGGGTGGCTGGCGGACATGCTGCCATCGGGGTTGCGCGGTTGGGCGATGCCGCTGGACAGCATCTGCGAATTGTCCGGCTCGACCGCGACAACCTTGGTGGCGGGGCTTTCGGCCTTAAGCACCCGCGCCACCCCTTTCAGCGTGCCGCCGGTGCCAAAGCCGGTGACCCAGTAATCCAGCCCGATGTCATCGAAATCCGACAGGATTTCCCGCGCGGTGGTCTTGGAATGGGTGTCGGGGTTGGCCTCGTTCTCGAATTGCAGCGAGCTGAACCAGCCGTGTTTCTCGGCCAGTTCGCGGGCCTTTTCGATCATCCCGGTGCCCTTTTCCGCAGCAGGGGTCAGGATGACTCTGGCCCCGAGATACCGCATCAGCTTGCGGCGTTCGACGCTGAAATTCTCGGCCATGGTGATGACCAGCGGATAGCCCTTTTGCGCACAAACCATCGCCAGCCCGATGCCGGTATTACCCGAGGTGGCCTCGATTACGGTCTGGCCCGGTTTCAGGCTGCCGTCACGCTCGGCCGCTTCGATCACACCAAGCGCCAGCCGATCCTTGACTGACCCCAAAGGGTTGAAGGCTTCGATTTTGACGTAAAGTTCGACGTTCTTGGGACCGATGTTGTTCACCCGCACGACGGGTGTCTGACCAACGGTTTCGAGGATCGAGTTCTTGATGTTCGACACGGGCCTATCCTGCAAATTTCTCCGATAGTCAGGCCAGCCTAACAGAGCCCTCCGCGATCACCTAGAACCCAACGGCCCGATCCGGACCGTCGCCGCGCCAGACCCGGCACAAAGGAAAACCCCCGCCAGTTGCCTGACGGGGGTTTTATTTTCAGTCGGGAATATCCCGGTCGCCGGACTTACCAGTCCTCGCGAACCACCACGCGGCATTTCACCGGCAGTTTCATCGCGGCAAGGCGCAGGGCCTCGCGGGCAACAGCTTCGGACACACCGTCGATTTCGAACATCACGCGGCCGGGTTTAACCTTGGCCGCCCAGAAATCCACCGAGCCTTTACCTTTACCCATCCGAACTTCGGTCGGCTTCGAGGTAACGGGCAGATCCGGGAAAATCCGGATCCAGACGCGGCCTTGACGTTTCATGTGGCGGGTCATCGCGCGGCGAGCCGCCTCGATTTGACGCGCCGTGATCCGCTCGGGCTCGATCGACTTCAGACCGAAGGTGCCAAAGTTCAGGTCGGAACCGCCTTTTGCCAGACCGTGGATACGGCCTTTATGCATTTTGCGGAATTTTGTGCGCTTGGGTTGCAGCATCTCATGAACTCCTTAACGGCGGCCGCCGGCGCCACGGGGCGCGGGACCTTCCTGAAGCTCCTGCTGGCGACGGTCACGAGCCTGAGGGTCGTGTTCCATAATTTCGCCTTTGAAGATCCAGACTTTGATGCCGATGATGCCATACGGGGTCGAAGCCTCGCCATGAGCATAATCGATGTCGGCACGCAGGGTGTGCAACGGCACGCGACCTTCGCGATACCATTCGGTACGCGCGATCTCGGCGCCACCCAGACGGCCAGCGACGTTCACGCGGATACCCAAGGCACCCATACGCATGGCGTTCTGCACGGCGCGTTTCATGGCGCGACGGAACGACACACGACGCTCAAGCTGCTGCGCGATGCTTTCAGCGACCAGGGTCGCGTCCAGCTCGGGCTTGCGGACTTCAACGATGTTCAGGTGCAGTTCGCTGTCGGTCATGTTCGCCAGCTTTTTGCGCAGACCTTCGATATCGGCGCCTTTTTTGCCGATGATCACGCCCGGACGCGCAGTGTGAATGGTCACACGGCACTTCTTGTGGGGACGCTCGATGATGATGCGCGAAACGCCAGCCTGCTTGCACTCTTCCTTGATGAACTCACGGAGTTTGATGTCTTCCAGCAGAAGATTACCGTAGTCCTTGGTATCGGCGTACCAGCGGCTGTCCCAGGTGCGGTTGACCTGGAGGCGCATGCCAATCGGATTAACCTTATGACCCATTACGCTTGCTCCTCGACTTGCCGAACCTTGATGGTCAGCTCGGAAAACGGCTTCATGATCTTGCCAAACCGACCACGGGCGCGCGGACGACCGCGTTTCAAGGTCAGGTTCTTGCCGACATAGGCTTCGGCAACGATCAGCTCGTCCACATCCAGGTTATGGTTGTTTTCAGCGTTGGCGATGGCGGACTGAAGGCATTTCTTCACGTCCTCGGCGATCCGCTTTTTCGAGAAGGTCAGGTCGGCCAGAGCCTTATCAACCTTTTTGCCACGGATCATCGCGGCCACCAGATTCAGCTTTTGCGGCGAAGTGCGAAGCATTTTGGCTTTAGCCATCGCTTCGTTCTCGGCCACGCGGCGCGGGTTCTTATCCTTACCCATGGCTTACTTCCTCTTCGCTTTCTTATCGGCGGCGTGACCGTAATAGGTCCGCGTCGGCGCATATTCACCAAATTTCTGGCCGATCATGTCTTCCGATACGTTGACCGGAATGTGCTTGTGACCGTTGTAGACGCCGAAGGTCAGGCCGACAAACTGCGGCAGGATCGTCGAGCGGCGCGACCAGATCTTGATTACTTCGTTACGGCCCGATTCCCGTGCTTTCTCAGCTTTCTTGAGAACGTAGGAATCTACGAAGGGGCCTTTCCAAACAGAACGTGCCATAGATTAGCGACCCTTCTTCTTGGCGTGCCGCGAGCGGATGATCAGCTTGCTGGACGCCTTGTTCTTGTTGCGGGTGCGGGCACCCTTGGTCGGCTTGCCCCACGGGGTAACCGGATGACGGCCACCCGAGGTGCGGCCTTCACCACCGCCGTGCGGGTGGTCGATCGGGTTCATAACCACACCACGCACCGACGGGCGGATGCCCTTGTGGCGGTTGCGGCCTGCTTTACCGATGTTCTGGTTGCTGTTGTCGGGGTTCGACACGGCGCCAACGGTGGCCATGCATTCCTGACGCACCATGCGCAGTTCGCCCGACGACAGGCGGATCTGAGCATAGCCGCCGTCGCGGCCAACAAACTGAGCGTAGGTGCCAGCGGCACGGGCGATCTGACCGCCTTTGCCCTGCTTCAGCTCGATGTTGTGAACGATGGTGCCGATCGGCATGCCGGTGAACGGCATCGCGTTGCCCGGTTTCACGTCGGCTTTGGTCGAGGCGATCACCTGATCGCCAACGCCAAGGCGCTGCGGGGCAAGGATGTAGGCCTGTTCGCCATCTTCATAGCGGATCAGGGCAATGAACGCGGTCCGGTTGGGATCGTATTCGATCCGCTCGACGGTCGCTGCAACATCGAATTTGTTGCGCTTGAAATCGACGATACGATAGAGACGCTTCGCGCCACCACCGCGGCGACGCATCGTGATCCGTCCGGTGTTGTTCCGACCGCCCTTTTTGGTCAAACCCTCAGTGAGAGACTTGACCGGACGCCCTTTCCAAAGCTCCGAACGGTCGATCAGCACCAGCCCACGCTGGCCCGGCGTCGTCGGCTTATACGACTTGAGTGCCATGCTTTCTGTCTTCCGTTTAGCTGCGGCGGGTTGCCCCGCCTATGTTAGCCCCCCGAAGGTGGCCGAGATATAGGGCCCCTAAGGTCCCAAAATTCCAAAATCAACGGGCCCCGGAACGAATCCGAGGCCGCGAGATTGGGGGGATTTAGCAGGGAAGCGTGGGGGTGTCTATAGCAAGCGCCTTATTTCTTTGGCCCTGCACCCCTCGGACCAGCCGCGCATCGCCGACGTGCGCGGGGGCGATGCGACAGTCCCATCGGGCAGTTTATCCCGCCGCCACCTGCTACCTTATCCGGACGGCGCCCAGCCTCACCAGATCGCCGCCGCGTCGGGGCGCGCCGGCGATGCGCGGCGGCCTGCGGCCGCTGTTTCGCGCACAGTATTTATATAAGGCTGGCATCAAGA
>NZ_JBFHDW010000157.1:0-6361 GCF_041584535.1 Actibacterium sp.
ACCACCTTGGCCTGATCCTCGCCCGGGACCTCCAGCTTGCGCGGAGTGCCGCGGCGACCGATGGCCAGCAGCACGCTGCGGGTGTCATAGCTGCCGCGCGTGGTGCGCAGGGTAAAACCGTCGCCAGCGGGCTGAATTTCCTCGACCTGTTCTTCGTAGCTGATGGTCAGGCCGGTCTGTGCGGCCACGTCCTGCCAGAATTGCAGCAGGTCTTCTTTGCTGGTCTCACGAAACTTTGCCATGCCATAGATCGGCAATTCCGCCGGAGCGGTCATCACCAGCTTGCCGCGCGGGAAATGCGCCACCGTGCCGCCCAGCGATTCCTGTTCGAGGATGGTAAAGTTCAGCCCGGCCTCTTTCGCCGCCAAAGCAGCGGCAAAGCCCGCCGGACCGGCGCCGACGATCACCAGATCCAGCTGATCGCCCGAGGCCCGGCCCCGTTGATCGCGGATATATCCAACCGCCTGACGGCCCTGTTCAATCGCGTTGCGGATCAGGCCCATGCCGCCCAGTTCGCCGGCGATATAGATGCCCGGCACGTTGGTCTGGAAATCCGGGCCGACCTCGGGAATTTCCACGCCGCGTTCGGCGGTGCCAAAGACCAGCGTGATCGCATCCAGCGGACAGGCGGTGGCACAGGCGCCGTGGCCGATACAGTTCGACGGCTCCAACAACTGCGCCTTGCCGTTGATCAGCCCCAGAATATCGCCTTCGGGACAGGCGCGCACGCAGGCGCCGCAGCCAAGGCACAGAAACGGGTCGATCAGCGGATGCAGCGACGCCGGGCGGTTCAGCCCGGCGGCATTGCTTTCCTCAAGCCGCGCCATCGCGCGCTTTTCCGACTTGCGGCGCAGATAGATGAAAATGCCCCACACCACCGCCAGCGGCAGGCCATAGGTCAGGAACGGCAGGGCAGTCTCCATGGGTTAGTCCACCTTCAGACCCAGACCCGCAGCGGCCTGAGTGATCGCGACAAGCGTATCGGGCTGGGTCGCAAAGACCTGACGGGCTTCGGTCAGGGCAGCCCCGGCAGCGGCGGTATCGCCCAGCACCATACGTGAGCGGATCAGCTTGATCCAACCATCCGGATCGTTGGGATTGTCGGCCAGACGCGCGGCAAGGTTATCGACCATGCCGCGGATCATCGCTTGCCGGTCCTGCGCGCTCATGTCCTGCGCGGCGGCGACATCGGCGGCGGTCGGGCCACGGTCACCGCTGGACGGCGGCGGCAACAGGCCAACACCCGGCGCGGCGGCGGGTTTTTCTGACAGGCGGCCATCCAGCGACAGGCCATTCGCCACCGCCAGTTCGCGGACGCGTTCCTGAACGCCCGGCAGCCAATCCGCACCCGGTGGGGCCGAGTCGATCAGGGCCAGCCATGTTTCAAGCGCCGCAGCCGGATCGCCATCCTGTTCCTGCGCCATGCCCATGAAGAACCGGGCGCGCGCGTCAGTGGGGTTCAGCGCCAACGCCTTGCCAAATACCGAGCGCGCGCCATCGGTCACAGCACCGCCAGCGGCCCGCACAAGGGTCTCGCCATAGAGCGAGAACAGTTCGGAATCGTCAGTGCGCAGGGCGACGGCGCGGGAATAGGCCTCGGCCGCTTCGCTATAGCGTTCGGTGTTGAAATAGGACCAGCCCAGCATCTGCCAGCCATCGGCATCGTCGGGGTTCTTCCCAAGCCGGGCTGCCAGACCGGCGACCATGTCATCGACAGTGCCGGCGTCCGGCGTGACGCTGGCCGGCAAGGACGCAGTTGCGCCGCCACCAGTTGCCGGGACCAATGCCGCTTGCGGGCGCACCTGTGCTGCGGGCAGGTCGGGACGCCCGACCACCGAATAAAGCCCCGTCGCCCCGGCCACGACCCAGCCCGCGACCAGACCGATCGCGATCAGGCGGCCGCGTTCAGACAGCGGGTTGCCGTCAGCCTGCCCCGATTTGGCCGCAGCCAACAGGCGGCGTTCCAGTTCGGCGCGCGCGGTTTGCGCCTCGGACGGCAGCAGGATGCCATCGGTGACCTCTTGCTCAAGCGCCTCGATCTGGCCGCGATAGAGCGCGATTTCACCGCCCTTGTCCGCCGCCGCGCTGCGCCGGTCATAGCGCCGCACCAAGGGCACGGTCAGCGCCGCCGCAGTCAGGGCCGTCAGGGCCGTCAGGCCGATCCACAAGATCATTCGCGCAAGTCTCCATTCAAAATCGACGCGATCAGCGCCTTGTCTTCGTCGGTCAGGTCCGGCTCGGGGGCCCGAGTGTCGGCGGGGGCATCGGCGGCAGACGCGGCGGCCCGGCGGCCACGCATCCACACCGCGCCAAACCCGCCCAAAGCCAGCAGCAACAGCGCCACCGGCCCGATCCACAGCGCCAGCGTTGCCGTGGTCACCGGCGGTTTCAACAGAATATAGCTGCCATAGCGTTCGACCAGAAACGCCACCGCCTGGTCGTCGCTGTCACCGGCGACAAGCCGCTCGCGCAGCAATACCCGCAGGTCGGCGGCCAGCGGCGCGTTGGAATCGTCGATCGACTGGTTGCGGCAGACCACACAGCGCAGCCCGGCGCTGAGCACCCGCGCCCGCGCCTCAAGCGCGGGGTCCGACAGCATCTCTTGCGGTTCGACCGCCTGAGCGATGGGCGCGATCAGCAGCGCCACCAACAGGACAAGAATACGGATCATGTGGCGGACTCCAGCGCGTCAATCAACGGTTTCAAGACAGTGCTCCAAATCTCGGGTGTGACCGGCCCGATATGACGATACCGAATGCGCCCACCGGCATCGACGATAAAGGTTTCCGGCACGCCGGTGACACCGATCCGGGCGCCAAGCGCACCATCGAAATCGGTGCCGGTGGCGGCATAGGGGTTGCCGAACCGGTCCAGATACAGCGCCCCGGCGCCTTTGCCATCGCGCCAATTCAGCCCGTAGAACGGCACATCCGAGGCCTTGGCCAAAGCCATCAGATCGGGATGTTCGGCCCGGCAACTGGCGCACCACGAGGCAAAGACATGCAGCACCGCCACCTGTCCTTGCAACTGCGTGTGGCTAAGACCCGCCTGCCCGACCGCCAAAGGCGGCTGTTCGAACACCGGCAGCGCCATATCGCGCCAGCCCTCGGCGGGGTCGCTTTGACCCTGCCCCAAGGCCATTATCAGCACCGCACCAAGGCTCAGGAACACCGGAACAGGAAGCAGGCTCAGCCGCATTGGCTATTCCCCCGCCACCGGCACCGCAGGCATCGCCGCCGCGCGGCGGCGCGTCGGCGCCCCAACACGGAACCGCCGGTCGGTCAGCGAAATCAGCCCGCCAAAGGCCATCACCAGCGGCCCGATCCAGATCAACAGCGCCAGCGGGTGATGATAAAGCCGCACCACCCAGCGCCCGCGATCATCCGGGTCACCAAGCGCCACGTAAAGGTTGGTCAGCAGATGCGCGTCGATCCCGGCCTCGGTCGTGGCCCGGCCCGAGACCGGATAGAACCGGCGCTCGGAGCTGAAGCTGGTGAAGGGCATGCCGCCTTTGGTGACGGTGAACTGCGCCTGCTCGGCCTGATAGTTGTCGCCACGCAGCCGTTTGACGCGGTCCAGCGTGACCTCATACCCGGCGATGTTCAGCGCCTGACCGGGGGCGATGGCGGCGATTTCCTCGGAATCAAAAGCGGCGACACAAGTGATGCCCGCGACCGCCAGACCCAGCCCGATATGCGCCGCCACCATGCCCAGCGTCGCGCGCGGCGTGGTCAGGAACAGTATCAGGCTGCGGCGCAGCGGCACTTCGGACAGGCGCAGCCGTTGCAACAGCGGGATCAGCGCCCCCAGCACCAGCCAGACCGACAGACCGATGCCGCCCGCCGCAAACGGGTGCATGAAGCCGGTGCCGACATAGACCGCGACCAGCGCCGCGATGGCCAGAACCGCCGGCCCGCGCAGCCGTTTCAGCGCCGCGCCCAGATTGTCGCGCTTCCAGCGCAGCACACCGCCGACCGAGACCGCCAGCAGCAGCGGCACCATGATCGGCACGAAGGTGCGGTTGAAATACGGCGCCCCGACCGAGATCTTGTCCGGACCCATCATCTCGACGATCAGCGGATAGAACGTGCCCAGAAACACCGTGCCCGCCGCCGTCACCAACAGGATATTGTTCAGAACCAGACCGCCCTCGCGGCTGATCGGCGAGAACAGAACCGGCTGGTTAAACCGCCCTGCCCGCATCGAAAACAGCGTCAGACCGCCACCGGTCGCCGCGATCAGGATCATCAACACCCCGACGCCGCGCGCCGGATCGGTGGCAAAGGCATGGACCGAGGTCAGCAGCCCCGAGCGCACAAGGAAGGTGCCGACAATCGACAGCGAAAATGCCAGAATGGCCAGCAGCACGGTCCAGACCACCAGCGCCTGACGGCGTTCGACCACCAAGGCCGAATGCAACAGCGCGGTGCCAACGATCCAAGGCATGAAGCTGGCGTTTTCGACCGGGTCCCAGAACCACCAGCCGCCCCAGCCCAGTTCGTAATAGGCCCAATAGCTGCCCAGCGTGATGCCGATGGTCAGGAAACACCATGCCGCCAGCACCCAAGGCCGCACATACCGCGCCCATGCGGCGTCGATCCGGCCTTCGATCAGCGCCGCGATGGCAAAGGCAAAGGTGACGGAAAAGCCGACATAGCCCAGATACAGAAACGGCGGATGGAACGCGAGGCCGACATCCTGCAACAGCGGATTCAGCTCCTGCCCGTCCGCCGGTGCCGGGAACACCCGCGCGAACGGGTTCGAGGTGAACACCATCAGCGCCAGAAACCCGGTCGCGATCATGCCTTGCACCGCCAGCACCCGCGCCTTCAGCGTCGCCGGCATCGACCGCCCCCCCAGCGCCAGCGCGCCGCCGAACAGCGCCAGGATCAGCACCCACAGCAACAGCGAGCCCTCGTGGTTGCCCCATGTGCCCGAGAACCGGAACAACAGCGGCATCGCCGAGTTGGAATGCATCACCACCGCCCGCAGCGATACGTCAGTGGTCACAAAGCCGTAGGCCAGACAGCCAAAGGCCAATATCAGCAGCAACGCCAGCACCAGAGCTGACAGCGTGCCGAATCCCATCAGGTGCCGCTCGCCGCGATGCGCGCCCCAGATCGGCAGGACCGATTGCAGGATTGCCACAAAAAGCGAAAGGATCAGTGCGAATTGCCCCAGTTCTGCGGCCATGTCTGCCTGCCTCCCTCGCCTGAACGTGCTAACGCCGCAGGTCTTTGTTTTGGTTCACTGTTCGCGGCCAGTTTTCGCCAGCCACGGGTCAGAGTCTATGGGTCTGAGGTTTATCATCTGCTTTATGCCTCTGGTTTATCCCTCTGAGCCCCGCGCGGCATGGCGTTAAGGGGCAATCGCTGCTTTTCTGGGGACAGGCGCCGACTCGGAATTCGGCGCAACGGAGGAACATGGCAGACACATCGGCACCCGGCCGCCCGGCCCGGCGTAAGGCGCAAACCGGCATCGTTGAATTGGTGGTGATGTTGGCTGTGGCGACGCTGGCGCTGGTCTATGGCTGGAACCAACGCCACAGCGGCGATCTGACGGCGGAAACCGGGGTTGGCTATATCCTTGGCATCGTCGGCAGCGTGTTCATGCTGTTGCTGTTGATCTATCCGCTGCGCAAACGCATCCGGGCGCTGGCGGCGCTTGGCGGTGTGCCGACGTGGTTCCGGCTGCACATGATGCTGGGCATTGCCGGGCCGGTGCTGATCATCCTGCATAGCAATTACAAGCTGGGGTCGCTGAACAGCACCGTGGCGCTGAGTTCGATGCTGATCGTGGCGGGCAGCGGGCTGATCGGGCGGTTCTTTTACGCGCGCATCCACCGCGGCCTGTATGGCCGGCGGCATGAACTGGACGCGCTGAGGGCCGAGGTCACGGCGCTGCGCGGTGGTGTGGCGGTGAAAGCCGGGGACGCGGTCGATACCTGCCTGCGCGATTGGCAGCGTCACCGTCTGAACGATGACAAAGGGCTGATGCAGGCACTGATCCGGGTCTGGACCGGACCGTTTGCCCGCGCGCGCATCTCGGGTCAGGTGCTGGCGCTGGCCGCCCCGCAAGAGCGCGCGGCGATGAAAACCCGCCTGCGCCCCTATCTCAGAGCCACGGCGCGGGTGCAGGGGTTCGTGATGTATGAACGGCTGTTCGCGCTGTGGCACCTGCTGCACCTGCCGCTGTTCTTTATCCTTGTGCTGGCCGCATTGGCGCATGTCGTCGCGGTGCACCTTTATTGATGCGGCGTCCGGGCAGGATAACCGGGCTGCTGGTGCTGTTATGCCTGCTGTGGCCCGCTGCGGTACCGGCGCAAAGCTGGTATGAAAAGCTGGTGATGCCGGGGCCGCTG
>NZ_JBFHDW010000158.1:0-6361 GCF_041584535.1 Actibacterium sp.
CAAGTGCTCGTTTAAGCCACCTTTCGTTCGAAGGCGACGGGGCCTTTCCAGCCTCAGGCTAAGTGGCGGCGGTGTGGATATTAGAAGCCATTGATGTACTCAAAGATCGCCATCTCGGCTTCGGGTGGACCGCACAGGGGGGCTAGGTGCAATGGCTCAAAGAAGGTCGGGACAAGAGAACCTTGCGTCTAAGCCGCAAGACATAGGTGTTTCGGCGACAGTTCCGTTTGACATCCGCGTGGCCGCTCCAAACGGACTGAAGCTATACCGAGAAGTAGCCTTTGAATTTCATATACTTATAGCTGTTCACCGAAACCGTCATCAGGTCCGGAGCGACCGCTTTAGGCCCTCGCGGCAAAAAGGTCGGTGAATAGCCCACCCCGCATAACCCTAGAATACAACGGAAAAATCCGGCCATAGCCGGATCGGGAGAACGCTTTCGCTGGGGCAAGTGGCGGAGAGACAGGGATTCGAACCCTGGAGACGGTTCCCCGCCTACACACTTTCCAGGCGTGCGCCTTCGACCACTCGGCCACCTCTCCGTGCCGCACCGTTTATCGCGGTTCGCGTGGATTGCGCAAGAGGCCGCGGCCCGGTTTTTTTAACGGATATCGCTGTCGCTATCGCCGATCTCGCGCGGGGCGTTTGGATCGGTGCTGACGACCTTGGTCGGCGCGGGCGGAGTGGCCGCGGGTTTCGGCGTCGGGGCCACGCCGCGCAGCGCTTCGGGGTTGCGAATCCACAGGTCGCGTTGGGCGAAGGGAATTTCGATGCCTTCTGCAGCAAAGCGCTCGGCGATCTGGTGGTTCAGCTCGGACTGGACCTTCAGGCCCAGCGTCACGTCGCTAAGCACCACGCGCGCCTCGAAGTCCAGAGAATCCGCACCAAAGCCAACGAATGTGACCAAGGGCGGCGGGTTCAGGATAGCAATCGGGTGGGCGCTGGCGATCTCTTCCAGAATGGCCTGCACCCGGCGGGTATCGGTGCCATAGGCGACGCCGACCTTCAGGATGATCCGCCCGGTCAGGCTGGACCGGGTCCAGTTCGTCACCATGCCCGACACCAGATCGGCGTTCGGCACGATGACATCGGTGCGATCAAAGGTCTCGATCCGGGTCGAGCGCACCGAGATATCGCGCACGGTGCCCATGACGCCGCCGACCTCGATCCAGTCGCCCTCGGACACCGGGCGCTCGATCAGCAGGATGATGCCCGAGACGAAATTCGACACGATATTCTGCAAGCCAAAGCCGATGCCGACCGACAGCGCCCCGGCGACGATCGCCAGCGAGCTGAGGTCGATCCCGGCCGAGGTGATCGCCGCCAGCGCCGACAGGAAAATCCCCAGATAGCCCAGACCGGCCACCAGCGCGTTCTGCCCGCCCGGATCGATCTTGGTCTTGGGCAGGACCGAGGCCCGCAAGCCGCCCTGCATCAACCGGGTCGCCGTGTAGCCAGCGCCGAAAATCAGCACGAAAGTCAGGAAATCGCTGGGTGAAATACGGGTATCACCCAGTTGAAATCCTTCGGTAAACCGGGTCCACAGCTCGGTCAGGTCGGTTTCGCGCGCGCCCCAGGTCAGCGCCAGCAGCGGCAGCGACAACAAGCTCAGCGCAAAGCCGATCAGCACCGGGATCAGCGCGTCGGCGGCGCTGTCGGCATCGCCGGTCACCAGCGCATAGACATCCTCGACAAAGCGTTGCAGCACCGCCTGCAGGGCCAGCACCGCCAGCGAGGTGATCGCCGGATAGGTAAAGAAATTCGCCGCTTCGGTATAGCCGACCGCCGCAAGACCCGGCCCGACGATGGCCAGCACCATCGCGGCGCGGGCGATGATCCGCACGATGCTGTTGCGATAGCGGCCCTCGGCGGTTTCCGCTGCCGCATGGACATGGATCATCAGGGTTCGACCCATTTGCAGGATCAGCAGACCCGCCAGCAGCAACAGCGGAAAACCAAGCGCGGCAACGGCCTCGGGCGAATAGCTGTCGACCTCGGCCATCCGATCCAGCAAGCGGCCAAGCGCCACGACCAGACCCAGCCCGGCGGTGATCAGCCGGGCCTGCCGGTTGCGCTCGGGCGTCAGGCGGAACATCGGCGTCTTGGTCGACACCTTGGGGAACACCCGACCGCCCAGCCACATCGCGCCGAACAGATAAAGACCCAGCAGCGGCACCAGACTGGTCAGGCGTTCAGTGCGCCAGCCGATCATGCCGGTGAAATACAGTGCCTGCATCAGCGCCAGCAGCCCGACATAGGGCAAGAGGATCTGCCCCAGCGAGGTCACCGCCGCATAGACCGCCCTGCCCCGGCGCGACGTGCCCTGCACCAGATACAGCGTCAGCCGCTCCATCCAGAACCGGCCCTGCACCAGCAGCACCGCCGCCACCACCAGATAGAACAGCACCTTGGGCAGGTTCTGTTGCAGAACCGCACGATCGGTGGCGCGCGACCACGACTCCGAGGTCTCGCGCATCACGACGCTGACGGTGCCGGACAGCGCGCTCAGCCCCTCGGCCCAATGCACCGGGTTCAGCGGGCTTGGCCCCAGTTGCAACAGCGCATCCGCCTGCCGGGCGCGGATCAGGGTGTCGATCTCGCGGATCAGCCCGTCAGCCCGGCGATAGGCCTCTTCCGCCTTCAGGACCGGCGCCTGAAGTTTGGCAAGCTGATCGTTCAGTTCAACCCGGCGGGCAGCGATTTCGGCAGGTTCGACCTCGCCCTCGACGGGCAGCGGGCCAAGGGCTGCGATCTGGTCGCGCAGGGTGGCGATGCGGGTCTGGTTCTGGTCCTGCGCCGCCAGCAGCGCGGCGCGCCATTCGACCAGCTCGGCGCGCAATTGCTCGAACGCCACGGTCGAGGCCCGCGCCGCCACGATCGCCTCTTCAGCGCGGGCGGCGGTTTTTTCCCAGTCGGCATAGTCCGGCGTCACGCCATCGGTGGTGGGGACGGTCTGCTTGGCGGTATCGACGACCGCGACAGTCTGCGCCAGCGCGGGCGGCGGGGCGATCAGCCCGCCCGCCCCGGCGACCAGCGCCAGACAAAGGGCCAGGGCGTGCAACACCCCGGCGCGCGTCACTGTTCGAAGACTTCCGGCAGGGTCCGCGGCGTCGCGGCCAGCCATTCCGGCACCGGCAGATCTTTTTCGCGCAGGAAGGCCGGATTGTAGAGCTTGGACTGATAGCGGGTGCCATAATCGCACAGCACCGTCACGATGGTATGGCCCGGCCCCATTTCGCGCGCCATGCGCATGGCGCCGGCGACGTTGATCCCGGACGAACCACCCAGGCACAGGCCTTCGTTCTCGGACAGGTCGAACAGGATCGGCAGCGCCTCGGCATCAGAGATGTTATAGGCCATATCGGGGGTAAAGCCTTCGAGGTTGGCGGTGATCCGCCCCTGCCCGATGCCTTCGGTGATCGAGCTGCCCTCGGCCTTGTGTTCGCCGGTGGTGTAATAGCTAAACAGCGTCGCGCCATCCGGATCGGCAAGGCCGATCTTCACGCCCTTGGGCTGTAACGCCAAGCCGACCCCGGCCAGCGTCCCGCCCGAACCGACAGCGCAAATAAAGCCATCGACCTTGCCTTCGGTCTGCGACCAGATTTCCGGGCCGGTGGTTTCCAGATGGGCCTGACGGTTGGCGACATTGTCGAACTGGTTGGCCCAGATCGCGCCGTTGGCCTCGGTCTCGTTCAACGCGGCGGCCAGACGGCCGGAATAGCGGACATAGTTGTTCATGTCGCGGTAAGGCTTGGCCGGAACCTGCACCAGATCAGCGCCCGCCAGACGGATCATGTCCTTCTTTTCCTGGCTTTGGGTTTCCGGGATCACGATCACCGTGCGGAACCCCAGCGACGAGCCGACCAGCGCCAGACCGATGCCGGTATTGCCCGCCGTGCCTTCGACGATGGTGCCGCCGGGGCGCAGTTGGCCTTTGGCGACCGCATCCCGGATGATATAAAGCGCGGCGCGATCCTTGATCGACTGGCCGGGGTTCATGAACTCGCATTTGCCCAGAATGGTGCAGCCGGTGGCCTCGGATGGGCCTTTGAGCTTGACCAAGGGGGTGTTCCCAATCAACCCGGTCAAATCTTCACGCATGTTCATGTCAGCCCTCCGCTTGTTCTTATGGTCCTGAGTATCCGGCGGAATGCGGGAACTCAAGCACCCGCACCAATGGTTTCACGATGTCGTGCCAGCCAATGCACCGACAGGATCAGCGGCGCGTTCTCGATCTCGCCCGAGTCCAGCAGGTCAATCAGGCGCTGATAGCTGACCAGATGGGCGCGAATATCTTCGCCTTCGACATCCAGACCGCCCAGACCGGCACACCCATCCGGCAGGTCGGCTTGCCCGATAAAGGCATGGATATATTCGGTTTTCGCCCCCGGCGACGGGTAATAGCCGCCCACCCGCATCAGGGGGCCAAGGGTCAGACCCGCCTCTTCCAGCGCCTCGCGGCGGGCGGTGGTTTCCAGATCCTCGCCCGGCTCGATCCGCCCGGCGATGGTTTCAAGGCCCCAACATTGGCGGTCGCCACGGGCATAGGGCGCGATGCGGAATTGCTCGATCAGCAGCACCCGGTCGCGGACCGGATCATAGGGCAGAACCGTCACCACATCGGTCGATACAAAGGCCGAGCGGTTCAGCACCGGGCTGGGCTGGCCGTCAAACCGGGTGTGGCGCAGGCGGTATTCATCCACCGCAAAGAATCCGGCATAGGGTTGCTCATGCGACAGAACCTGCACATCCTCCGGCGCCATCGCCCGGCGCAGGGTGGTCGGGGCTGATTGCTGTGCCAACACGCGCGAGGCCGCGGCCGACAGGATCGACGGCAACCGCGCCCGCAGCCGCGCAGCCGGGGTCAGGCGGAAATGGCGCAGGATTTCGGTCGCGGCATGACCGGCGGTTTCAGCCCAACGCGCGCGCCATTCAGGCGCGTCCCACGGTTCAGGGTCGGCCACCGGCGGGATCGGCAGATAGGTCTCGGCCCAGCCGCCATTGGCCAATTGCAGCCGCTGGCGGCTTTGCCCCATCACCGCCTGAAAATAATCCAGCCGCGCCCGTTCCAGCACCTTTAGGCCACGGATCACGATGCCCTCGGCCCTTGATCCATCGTCCGGGGCCAACACTGTCCCCGGCCGGTGCGGCACCTGCATCACCCGGTAGCCCGGCAGGATTGCCGCCTCGGGCATCACCTGCGCCTTGCCCAGAATGGCAGTCAAAAGTGGCGGGTGGCTCAGGTCTCCGGCAAGGAACAGATCGCTCATGCGCCTAGTTCCAGCGCGCCGAGGTCCATTCGGTGATCAGCGCCGAGATCGCCCCGCCGACAGCCAGCACGGTCAGCACCGGCACCGAGGTTACGACCAGCTGGCCATAGTTGAGGATCAGTTCGCCCAGCCCGATCACCGCGTCGCCCGGCCCTTCATAATAATGCTTCATCGCGCCCTTGATCATCTGGATCACCCCATGCACCAGCAGCGCATAGAACACGAGGGTGCAGATGGTGCGGAACCCGATGGTCAGCGCCCGGCCATAGCCCTGCCCGACCATGGTGCCCATCACCCTCCACCCGACGATACCGCCGATCGCCGCATTCATTTCAGCGAAATAGCGGGTCTTGGTGCCCTCGGGCAGTTCGGGAATGTAATAGCCCGTGGCGACATAAGCGACCAAGGCAAAGGCGACAAAGGCGACAAGGCGCGGGGCGGTGGGCATGGAACTGGCCTGTGACTGCGGTTTTTCTGTGCTTAGTTTCCGCAAGCCGGGCCGCTTAGACAAGAGCCAATCCCGCTAGTCGCGGCCTTTCAGCGCCGCATAGGCGGCCAAGGCGCGTTCCCGCCCCTGTTTCAGGTCGACAACCGGCGCTGGCACCGGGTCCAGGGCCGACAGGCGCCAGCGGCGCGGGACGGCATCGTAATAGCTAAGCGCCTGCGGGCTGGGGCGAACGCGCCCCTCGGCCAGCCAGCGGTCGCGATAGGCGCCCTTGGGGTCGAATTTCTGGGCCTGAGTGTCGGGGTTGAAGATGCGGAAATAGGGTGCCGCGTCGGGGCCACAGCCCGCCACCCATTGCCAGCCCATCGCGTTCGAGGCCGGGTCCCAGTCGATCAGGCAGGATTCGAACCACGCCAGCCCGATCCGCCAGTCGGTCAACAGGTGCTTGGTCAGATACGAGGCCGCGATCATCCGGGCGCGGTTGTGCATGGTGCCGGTGACATACATCTCGCGCATCGCCGCATCGACGAAGGGCATGCCGGTGCGCGCCTGCTTCCAGGCCTTCACCTCGGCCAGGCGTTCGTCCTCGTTCCAGGGAAAGGCGTCCCATTCCTCGCGCCAGTTGTCGGTGGCGATGCGCGGGGTG
>NZ_JBFHDW010000159.1:0-6325 GCF_041584535.1 Actibacterium sp.
CCCCATCGACTCCAGCCCGGAAGCCAGCGAAGAGGCCGACGCCGAGCCGGAAAACACCGTCAGCGCCAAAGAGGCGAAAAAGCTTTATGCCGAAACCGGCGCATGGGTGTCGCCCCCCGACGTCCCGGCCGAAGACACGGGCGAAACGCTGGACGCGCTTTATATCGCGTCGATCGACCCGGCGATTCCGGGCGAGGATGCGGTCGCCCTGCCCGCGCCTTTGCAACAGCTTGAGGATCAGCCGCTCGCGCCTCAATCCCCGTTGCCACCCGCCGGAACAGTGTTCACGCTGGACGACCGCGGCCTTGTCATTCCCAGCCGCGAAGGCACGCTAAGTCCTGATGGGGTGATGATCTTTGCCGGTCGCCCGCTCAGAACCCCGCCACCGCGCCCCGAGGCCGCAGTTGATCCCGGCGCCGCGCTGGCCGAAACGCCGGAGCGCGCCGCGCTGGCCGGGTTCCGCCCGCGCCCGCGTCCGGACAATCTGGCCGACCGGCAGGAACGCGCCCAGACCGGCGGCTTCAGCCGCGACGAACTCGCGGCGTTGAAACCGCGCCCGCGCCCCGATTCCGAACAGGAAAACCTGACCGCCGCCGAGGCCGCGCCTTCGGCCACGGATGTGACCGGGCCGTTGGTGATCTCTCGCTCGCTGGTGCCGCCCGCACGCCCGTCGAACAGCGCCGCAGCCATCGCCCGCGCCGTGGGCGAGGCCAATAGCGGCAGCAGCGTCGCAACCGCCCCCGCCCCATCTTCCGGGCCGCAGATTCCCAGCAGCGCCTCGGTCGCCAAGCAGGCGACGATCAACAACGCCGTCAACCTGAGCACGGTCAACCTGTTCGGGGTGTTCGGCACCGCCTCGGACCGACGCGCGCTGGTGCGGCTGGCCTCGGGGCGTTACGTCAAGGTTCAGGTCGGAGACCGTCTGGACGGTGGCAAGGTCGTCGCCATTGGCGAAAACGATCTGACCTACGTCAAGAACGGCAAGAACGTCCGGCTGGACATGCCCAAGGGCTAGGCCGCTGGCGGGGCTTTCAACTCGCCACTTTCGATCTGTTCACGCTCGATGGATTCGAACAGGGCGCGAAAATTGCCCTCGCCAAACCCGTCATCGCCCTTGCGCTGGATGAATTCGAAAAAGATCGGCCCGATCACTGTCTTGCTAAAGATCTGTAGCAGGATCCGGGTCTCGCCACCGTCCAGCACGCCTTCGCCGTCAATCAGGATGCCATGTTTCTGCATCCGCTCCAGCGGCTCGGAATGGCCGTGCACGCGGTCTTGCGACATGGCGTAATAGCTGGCGGGCGGTCCGGGCATGAATTTCAGGCCGCGCTGGGCAATCGCATCGGTGGCGTCGTAGATGTCATAAGCCCCGACCGCGATGTGCTGAATGCCCTCGCCGCGATACTTTTTCAGATAGGCGACGATCTGGCCGGTTTCGCCGCGATCTTCGTTGATCGGAATGCGGATGCGGCCACAGGGCGAGGTCAGCGCCCGGCTGAAAAGCCCGGTGTATTTGCCCTGAATGTCAAAGAACCGGATTTCGTGGAAATTGAAGATATCGCCATAAAAGTGGAACCATTTGTCCATGTTCCCTTTGTGGACGTTATGGGTCAGGTGATCCAGATAATAGAACCCCACCCCCGGAGGATTGGCCGCACTGATCCAGTTGAATTCATCGTTATAGGGCGAGGCCTGATGCACGCCCTCGATGAAATAGATCAAAGAACCGCCGATCCCGACAATCGCCGGCACGTCCATCACCTTGCCCGGCCCCTCGAACGGGGTGGCGCCTTTGGCGATGGCATGGCGATAGGCATGCTCCGCGTCGACCACCCGCCAGCCCATCGACGGGGCGCAGGGGCCGTGCAGATCAATGAACCGCGACGCATGGCTGCCGGGTTGGGCGTTCAGAAGATAGGAAATATCGCCCTGCTGCCACAGCTCGACCGCGCGGGTCTTGTGGGTGGCGACATGGGTATAGCCCATCTGGGTAAAGAGATGCCGCAGCACCTGAGGCTCGGGATGAGCGAATTCGACGAATTCGAATCCATCGGTGCCAGCCGGGTTATCGGCAGTAATAGTGGCGGGCGGGGCATCATGCGGGAACGGACCCAAGGCGTTTCCTCCTGTTTTCTGTGCGCAAAGACAGGATACGCCGGTTCAAACACGTAAAATGCGCGTTATTGGCCCGGATTGTCATATTATCCGCAGGAAATCCGCGCTATCCTAGGAAAAATTGCGGGATTTACGCATGAATCTGGATGACACCGATTGCCGCCTTCTGGCGGCGCTGCAAAAGGACGCTCACCTGACGTCGCAGGAATTGGGCGAGATGCTGAACCTGTCGGCCAGTCAGGTCGGGCGGCGACGGCAGCGGCTTGAGCAGGATGGCGTCATCACCGGCTATGCGGCGCGGCTGGACCCGGCGCGGCTGGGTCTGGGGGTGCAGGCCTTTGTGCAGGTGCAAATGGCCACTCATGCCCCCGATGCCGCTGCCAGCTTTCAGCGGCTGCTGCAAACCCGCCCGGAAATCATCAGCGCATGGACCCTGACCGGCGAGGCCGATTACCTGCTGCGGGTGATGTGCGAGGATCTGACCGCGCTGAACCGGGTGATCCACGAAGTTCTGCTGCCCCACGCCGCCGTGGCGCGGGTGCAAAGCCAGATTGTTATGAACCAGTTCAAGGCCGACGCGCCTTTGCCGATGTAAGGACCGATCATGGAAGGTTTCCTTCTGCTTGCGACCATTTATCTGACGGCGGCGGTGATCGCCGTGCCCGTGGCCACGCGGCTGGGGCTGGGGTCGGTTCTGGGCTATCTGCTGGCCGGGGTTGTGATCGGGCCGGTGCTGGGGCTGGTCGGCTCGGAAATGCAGGACCTTCAGCATTTCGCCGAATTCGGCGTGGTGATGATGCTGTTCCTGATCGGTCTGGAAATGGACCCGCGCGCCCTGTGGGACATGCGCAAGAAACTGGTCGGGCTGGGCGGGTTGCAGATCGTGCTGACCACCGCCGCGGTGATGCTGGGGGCAATGTATCTGGGGATGGTCTGGAAAACCGCGCTGGCGGTGGGTCTGGTGCTGGCGCTGTCCTCGACCGCGATCGTGAAGCAGACGCTGCGGGAAAAGGATCTGACCCGAACCGAAGGCGGGCGCGGCACATTTGCGGTGCTGCTGACACAGGATTTGGCCGTGATCCCGATGCTGGCACTGCTGCCGCTGCTGGCAATTGCGCAGGGGCCGATGCTGGCCCCGGATGGCTCGGTCACGCGGCCGGGCATCGACGCCCCGCCGGGCGGTAGCCATGAAAGCGCGGTGTCGCTGGTCGGGCACCTGCCAGCATGGAGCGTGACCTTGGCAACGCTGGCCGCCGTCGCTGTCGTGGTGCTGACCAGCCGCTTTGTCATGCCGCCGCTGTTCCGCATCCTGCACGCCACCCGCCTGCGCGAGATGTTCACCGTTGTCGCCCTGCTGATCGTGGTCGGCATCGCCATCCTGATGAGCATGGTCGGCCTGTCACCGGCACTGGGCACATTTCTGGCCGGGGTGGTTCTGGCAAACTCGGAATTCCGGCACGAGCTGGAAAGCAATATCGAGCCGTTCAAGGGGCTGTTGCTGGGCCTGTTTTTCATGACCGTCGGCGCCGGGATCAACTTTCACCTGCTGCTGGCGCGGCCGGTGGATATTCTGGGCATGACCGTGGCGATGATGGCGGTCAAAGGCGTGATCCTGTACGGCATCGCCACCCTGTTCAAACTGCGCGGCGTGAACCGCTGGCTGTTCACTCTGGGGTTGGCGCAGGCCGGTGAATTCGGCTTTGTGCTGATTTCCTTTGCCTCGCAAATCAGCGTCCTGCCCGCCGGGTTGGGTCAGTCGCTGTTGCTGGTCATCGCCATGTCGATGATGCTGACGCCGTTGTTCTTTATCGTCCACGACCAACTGGCCAAGCGCCTGCGCGATGCCGACGCTGGCGATCAGCCCGCCGCCGACGAGATCGACGAGCAGAAACCGATCATCATCGCCGGGGTGGGCCGTTTTGGGCAGGTGGTGAACCGGATGCTGCAAATGTCGGGCTTTCACGCCACGGTTCTGGACCACGACCTGCGCACGATTCAGGTGCTGCGCAAATTCGGCGTCAAAAGCTTCTTCGGGGACCCGACCCGGCCCGAGTTGCTGCATGCCGCTGGTCTGGACACTGCCAAGGTGCTGGTCGCGGCG
Organism: Actibacterium sp.; assembly: GCF_041584535.1. Classification (GTDB taxonomy): domain Bacteria; phylum Pseudomonadota; class Alphaproteobacteria; order Rhodobacterales; family Rhodobacteraceae; genus Actibacterium_D. Next base: position 4,217 of record NZ_JBFHDW010000159.1, read on the forward strand.
CTGGATAACCCGGCCGAGACGACGCGGCTGGTAAAATATGCCCGCCACCAGCGGCCCGATCTGAACATCGTCGCCCGCGCCCATGACCGGGTGCATGTGTATGAACTGTATGCCGCTGGCGCCGATCATATCGTGCGCGAGATGTTCGACAGCTCACTGCGGGCGGCACGCTATGCGTTAGAGGACATGGGGCTGACCGATTTCGAGGCCAATGAAATCGAGGTCGAGTTCTATAAACGCGACCGTCAGGCGCTGCGGGAACTGGCCGAGCTGTGGAAACCCGGCGTGCCGCTGGACCAGAACGAGGCCTATGTCCAGAAATCGCGGCAGTTGAACAAGGAACTGGAAACCGCGCTGGTCGGGCGCCGGATCGAAGTCCTGCCTGTCCCGCCCGAATCCTCCGAATAACAACCGCGCAAAAGAAAACCGCGCCCGGAGTTACCCGGACGCGGCGAATTCAGATCACAACCGATCAGGCGGCGCGCGAAACCAGCACGTCACCGACTTGTTGCTGGGCCTTACCCTCGTCCAGACCGCTGACGGCGGCGACTTCACGGGTCAGGCGCTCAAGCGCGGCCTCATAGAGCTGACGCTCGGAATAGCTTTGCTCGCGCTGATCGTCGGTGCGGTGCAGGTCGCGCACCACTTCGGCGATGGCGATCAGATCGCCCGAGTTGATCTTCTGCTCGTATTCCTGAGCACGACGCGACCACATGGCGCGTTTGACCTTGGCCTTGCCTTTCAGCGTGGTCATGGCTTTGGACACGATGTCGGGCGACGACAAGGACCGCATGCCGATCTCGGTCGCCTTGTTGGTCGGAACGCGAAGCGTCATTTTGTCTTTCTCGAACGAGATGACAAACAGCTCCAGCGAAATGCCAGCGATTTCCTGTTCTTCGATCGATACGATCTGACCGACGCCATGCGCCGGATAAACAACATAATCGTTGGGGCTGAATTCAGATTTCTTGGTCTTGCTCATGCAATGCCTTCCTTACAGAAACCCCCGGACAATTCAGCGACACCGACCTTGCCGAAAACGGATATTTTCGGTCATCAGGCTAATTCGGCGCTAGAAAACCACACCGCAGGCAAGCACACTGCGCGTGGATGTTCGGGGATCACGTCCATTTATGACACTAATATAGCAAAAAAATTGGCAAATTCAAAGCGCCGCAACGCAGCAGCAGCCCCGAGTCTCGGGGATTCTGAACATTTTCTTGCTCAATCGGACGCTTTCACCGGCCCGAGGGCAGCAAAACGACCGAATCGGTTCAGTTGCCCTCGCCCGGGGCTTCGGAGAAGTATTTCGAAAGCTTGTCGGTCTCGCCGTCGCGCTCTTCATAGCCGGGCAGCGGGTCTTTCTTCGACACGATCACCGGCCACATCTCCGAATATTTGCGATTGAACTCGACCCATTTTTCCATGTCTGGTTCGGTATCCGGGCGGATAGCGTCCGCAGGGCATTCCGGCTCGCATACGCCGCAGTCGATGCATTCATCCGGGTGGATGACCAGCATGTTCTCACCCTCGTAGAAACAGTCTACCGGGCAAACTTCGACGCAGTCGGTGTATTTGCAGGCAATGCAGTTATCGACGACGATATAGGTCATGGGCGCGGCCTCATTCGGTTCAACAGCGCTTAGCTAGACCAGCCAAGCCGATCATTCAAGCGGGCGCGAGCGCAAAAGGTCAATCTGTCGCCGGTCTTTCTTGGTCGGCCGACCGTTGCCCTCGAATTGGGCAACCGGCGGAACCGTTTCCCGCGGCGGGGTCAGATCGTCATACAGCGCTTGCGCTTCGGGGGCGGGACCGCGTCGTACGCCGGGGGCAATGACCCGCACGACGCGGATCTGATTGCCCTGCGGAAAGGTCAGCGTGTCGCCCGGCCCAACCTTGTGGGCCGGTTTCGAAACCTTGTCCGAATTCACCCGCACATGCCCGCCCGAGACAAGCTTGGCGGCCAGCGTGCGGGTCTTGACGAACCGCGCGTGCCACAACCATTTGTCGGCCCGCATCTTGGACCCATGCCCACCGGGGCCAAGGGCGGACGCGCCGCCCCCGGCTCCGGGGGATTGATCCTTATCGGCCAATCAGTTCTTTTCCTTC
>NZ_JBFHDW010000160.1:0-6238 GCF_041584535.1 Actibacterium sp.
CCGCCCGCGATCAGCGCCGTCGCCAAGGGCCTAGCGTGGGCCGGATCATGGATCACCAGCACCGGAATCACCGGCGCAAGACGGCAAAGATCAGCGGTGAACTGGCTGGCCTGAGCAGGTGTCATGCGAAAAGCCTTTCGTTGCAGTTGCCCCGTCATACCCCGTGTGCTGCGATGCGAACAGGGGCAGGGCGCGCGCGCCTGCTGTTTTTACTGTCGCGGCAATGGCGATGCGCTATGTTTGAGCGATGAGCGGAACAGGAGAGCGGTGCATGAAGCGATGGATTTTTGCGGCCCTCGTGGCCTTGGCTGTGCCTGCAAGCGCGCAGCAAGCGGCGGACGCGGTCAGCCCCGAAATCGCGGCCGGGGCAGGGTCCGGGTTTCGCGGCCTGTCCCCTCAGATCGACGCGGCGCTGGATCGCAAGGCCGCCGGTCTGCCGGTTCAGGCACAAAGCTGGATGGTTGCGGTGGCAAATCCGCTGGCGGCGCAGGCCGGGGCGGATGTGTTGCGCACGGGCGGCACGGCGGCGGATGCGATGGTGGCGGTGCAGACCGTTCTGGGGCTGGTCGAGCCGCAAAGCTCGGGCCTTGGTGGCGGGGCGTTTCTGGTCTGGTATGACGCGACCAGCGGCGAATTGACCACGCTGGACGCCCGCGAAACCGCGCCGTTAAACGCCGATCCCAAGCTGTTTCTGGATGCTGAAGGCGCGCCTTTGAAATTCTTTGACGCGGTAGTGGGCGGTCTGTCGGTCGGCACACCGGGCACGCCCGCCTTGCTGGCCGAGGCTCATGCCCGCTGGGGTCGCGCCGACTGGCCGCGCTTGTTTGATGCCGCGATTTCGTTGGCGGATCAAGGCTTTGCCGTGTCGCCGCGTCTGGCCGAACAGGTGGCGAGCGATGCCGAACGGCTGGCGCGGTTTCCGGCCACGGCGGCGTATTTCCTGCCTGATGGTCAACCGCTGCGCGCGGGCCAGAGCCTGCGCAACCCGGCCTATGCCGACACCTTAAGGGCGCTGGCCCAACAGGGTGCCGGGGCGTTCTACAGCGGTCCGATCGCGCAGGATATCGTTGCCACCGTTCAGACCGCCCCCGGAAATCCCGGCAAGCTGTCCCAGACCGATCTGGCGCTGTATCAGGTGATCGCGCGCCCGGCGGTCTGTGCCGGCTATCGCGGGGATCAGGTCTGTGGCATGGGGCCGCCCAGTTCGGGCGGGCTGACCGTGGGGCAGATCTTGGGGATGCTGCAAGGCTATGATCTGGCGGCGCTGGGGCCGGACAGTGCTGAAAGCTGGCGGCTGATCGGCGATGCCTCGCGCTTGGCCTTCGCTGACCGGGGCCGCTATATGGCCGATAGCGATTTCGTGCCGATGCCGGTGGCGGGGTTGCTGGACCCGGCCTATCTGGCCGGGCGCGGGTCGCTATTGGTCGGTGACGATGCCTTGCCCGAGGTGGTGCCGGGCAACCCCGAATGGGACCACGCCCTGCTGTTGGCCGATGACGCCAGCATCGAATTCCCCTCGACCTCGCATATTTCCATCGTTGACAGCTATGGCAACGCCTTGTCGATGACCACGACCATCGAGAACGGTTTTGGCTCGCGGCTGATGGTGGATGGGTTTCTGTTGAATAACGAACTGACGGATTTCTCGTTCCGCAGCCATGTTGACGGCGTGCCGATCGCCAACCGGGTCGAGCCGGGCAAGCGGCCGCGCTCCAGCATGGCGCCGACCATCGTGCTGCGGGATGGCAAGCCGGTGCTGGTTGTCGGCAGCCCCGGAGGTAGCCGGATCATCGGCTATGTGGCGCAGGCGATCATCGCGCATCTGGATTGGGGGATGGATGTGCAACAGGCCGTCGCCATGCCGCATCTGGTCAACCGCTTTGGCCGCTATGATGTCGAGGCCGGCACCCCGGCCGAGGCGCTGATCCCGGCGTTTCAGGCGATGGGATACGAGGTCAAGGCGGTCGAGCTGACCTCGGGGCTGAATGCGATTGCGATTGGCGATGGTCTAAGCGGCGGTGCCGATCCGCGGCGTGAAGGCGTGGCTATCGGCGATCCGCGATAGCCGTGCCCGCGGCATGGCCCGAGGACCACGCCCATTGAAAATTGAACCCGCCCAGCCAGCCGGTGACATCGACGACCTCGCCAATGAAATACAGGCCCGGCACGGTTTTGCTTTCCATTGTGCGGGCGTTCAGCCCGTCGGTATCGACCCCGCCCAGCGTGACCTCGGCGGTGCGATAACCCTCGGACCCGGCGGGGGTCAGTCGCCAGTCGGTGATCCGGGCGGCAATTTCGCGCAGGCGGGTGTCGGGATAATCGGCCAGATTGCCGGAGAGGTGCCAGTCGTCGCATAGGAACGCCGCCAGCCGCGCCGGAAACAGATCGGCCAGCATGGTGTTGATGGATTTCGCCCCGGCCCGCGCGCGCAGGTCGCGCAGCGCCTGAAACGGATCGGTATCCGGCAAAATATTCAGGGCGATCTCGCCGCCTTCGCGCCAATAGCTTGAAATCTGCAAAATGGCCGGGCCGGACAGGCCGCGATGGGTGAACAGAACCGCCTCACTAAAAGATGGCCCGTCGGCATGGGCGCGGGCGGGCAGGGCGGTGCCAGCCAGACCGGCAAAGCGGTCGCCAAAGGTCAGCGGCACCAGCGCCGGGCGGGTTTCCGTGACAGCATGGCCGAATTGCTCGGCCAGCTGATAGCCAAAGCCGCTGGCGCCCATCTTGGGGATGGATTTGCCACCCGTCGCCACCACCAGCGCCGCCCCGGTCACGGCGCGGCCATCCGACAGGGTCACGGCAAAGCCGCTTTCGGTCTTGGTGATGCTCTGTGCCGAGGTTTGCAGCAACAGATCGGCCAGATGCGCCTCGTCCAGCAGCATCCGCACCACATCGCGGGCGCTGTTGTCGCAGAACAGCTGGCCCAGCGTTTTCTCGTGCCACGCGATGCCGTGACGCCCCATCAGGTCGATGAAATCCCATTGCCTATAGCGGGCCAGCGCCGACTTGGCGAAATGCGGATTGGCCGAGATGAAATTATCCGCCCCGGCATAAAGATTGGTGAAATTGCAGCGCCCGCCGCCCGAGATACGGATTTTCTCGCCCGCCGCCTTAGCGTGGTCGATCACCAGAACCCGGCCACCCTTGGCCCCGGCATAGGCCGCGCACATCAGGCCCGCCGCCCCGGCGCCGAGGATGATGCAATCATAGTGTCGCGGGCTCATCGCGGTCAGAACTTACCCAGACGCCGCGCCAGACGGGCGGCTTGTTTGGCGCGTTTCGCGGTTTCCTGCGCCTGTTTGCGGGCGGCGCGTTCTTCGGGGGTCAGCTTGCCTTGCGCGGCGTTGCCCTTGCTCATCTGCTTGACCCCGGCGTTCAGCCCTTTGTTGACGGCTTTGCGGGTCAGCATCCGCAGGGCCATGTTGATCAACTGATTGGCACTCATCGCGTCGCCTCCTGTCAGGATTCGTCCTCGAACATATCGCCTTGATCGTCGCTGTCGTCGTCCTCGCCCGGGGTCAGAGACCCCGGCGGCGGCCGGTTTTCCAACAGGCCAGCGGCGCGCAATTCCTTCAGCCCCGGCAGATCGCGGGCGCTTTCCAGACCAAAGTGATCAAGGAACTGTTGCGTCACCACATAGGTCACCGGGCGGCCCGGCGTCATCCGGCGGCGGCCAAAGCGGATCCATTCCAGCTCAAGCAACTGATCCACGGTGCCACGGCTGACGGAAACGCCGCGAATTTCCTCGATCTCGGCGCGGGTGACCGGAGCGTGATAGGCGATGATCGCCAGCGTCTCGATCGCGGCGCGGCTAAGTTTGCGGGTCTCGACGGTTTCCTTTTGCATCAGGAATCCCAGATCGCGGGCGGTGCGAATGGCCCAGGCGTCGCCGACCTTGAACACGTTCACCCCGCGCCCGTCATAGCGTTTGCGCAGCAGATGCAGCGCCTCGGCCGCGTCACAGCCATGCGGCATCCGGGCGTTCAGCTCGGCCACGGTAACCGGTTCGGCGCTGGCAAACAAAATCGCCTCGACCATGCGTTCCTGTTCCGCCAGCGGCGGAGCCTCGAACAGGCTTTTTTCTTTTTCTTCAGCCATTTATTCGGGTTTCCTGCGGATTTGGATCGGGGCGAAAGTATCCCCCTGACGAATTTCGATCGCGCCGCGCTTGGCCAGTTCCAGCGACGCGGCAAAGGTGGCCGCCGTGGCCGAACGCCGCCTGACCGGGTCGGTTTCCCAACCTTCGGGCAGATAAGACGACAGCCCGGTCCAGTCACCGGCATAGCCGATCAGCCCGCGCATCCGTTCCAGCGCCTGCTCCATGGTGAACACATGGTCACGGTCCAGCACAAAGGGGCGGAAATCGTCGCGGGTGCGGATGCGGGCATAGGCCTGCATCAGGTCCAGCAAGGTCGCGGTATAGGTGACGCTGCGGATGCGGGTCACATCCTCGGGGATGCCACGGGCAAAGAAATCGCGCCCCAACTGGTCGCGCCCCATCAGCCGGGCGGCGGCGTCGCGCATCGCCTGAAGCCGCTCAAGCTGATAGGCCAGATGCGCGGCCAGTTCTTCACCTGACGGGCCTTGGTCCGACGGGTCGGGCGGCAACAACAGCCGCGATTTCAGGAATGCCAGCCACGCCGCCATCACCAGATAATCCGCCGCCAGTTCCAGCCGCAGCGCCTTGGCCTTTTCCACAAAGGCCAGATATTGCTCGGCCAGATGCAACACCGAGATCTTGCGCAAATCGACCTTTTGCGTGCGCGACAGGGTCAGCAGCACGTCCAGCGGGCCTTCGAACCCGTCGACATCGACGATCAGCGCCTCGGCAGCCAGCCGTTCGGCAACGTCGAACAATTCAGGCGTCTCAGTCATTGGCGAGATCGGCCATCAGCGCGGCCCAGTCCTTACTCAGCATCTCCGCATCTTCGGCCGGAGTGTCGCGCAGGGCAAGAGCCGCAACCGCGGCGCGGGCGGCTTTTTCGCTGACTTTGCCGGCATTGGCGGCCACGGCCTGCATCTCGGCCAGATCGCCATTGCAATGCAGGACCAGATCACAACCCGCCGCCATCGCCGCAGCCGAGCGGTCAGCGATGCTGCCGGACAGCGCCTGCATCGAGATATCGTCGCTCATCAACACGCCCTGAAAGCCGATCTGTTCGCGGATCAGGCGGATCATCGGGGCCGAGGTGGTGGCGGGCGCGGTCGCGTCGATCGCGTCATAGACGATATGCGCGGTCATGGCGAAGGGCAGGTCGCTCAGCGCCGCGAACGGGGCGAAATCCTGTGCCTCAAGCACCGCGCGCGGCAAGGCGACATGCGGCAGTTCCAGATGGCTGTCCAGATTGGCGGCGCCGTGACCGGGGATATGTTTCAGCACCGGCAGAACCCCACCGGCGATCAAACCGTCGCTGACGGCGCGGGCGATCTCGGCCACCGGGCCGGGTTCGGTGCCGTAACAGCGGTTATACAGGATCTCATGCGTGTCGGGGCGGGCGATATCGGCGCAGGGCGCGCAGTTGCCGTCGATGCCAAGGGCACGCAACTCGGCGGCGATGATGCGATAGCGCAGGCGCATGACCTCGGCCGCACGCGGACCGGCGGCGCGCACCTGATCCAGCGGCGGCAACCAGTCGCGCCACAACGGCGGGCGCAAGCGGGCAACGCGGCCGCCTTCCTGATCGATCCAGATCGGCGCGTCATAGCCCGCTGAAATCCGCAAGTCATTGCACAGGGCACGGATCTGATCCGGCGTGTCGATGTTGCGCGCGAACAGGATAAAGCCGAAGGGCCGGGTTTCAGAAAAGAAGCGCTGTTCGTCCGCCTGCAGAACCGGCCCCTGACAGCCAGCAATGAAGGCCCCGCATGCGGTCGGGCTCACCGCGCCACCACGGGGATGCAATCGGCGTTCTCGGCGGTCAAAGCCGCACAGAACCGCCGGGCGTCAGAGATATCGGCAAAGCCCACGGCGCGCAGGCGATAAAAGGTGCGGCCACCACTGACGGCGGATTGCACCAGCCGCTGTTTGCCATCCATCAGACTGGAAAACCGCGAGGACAGGCGCTGCCATTCGGCGCGGGCGATGTCGGGGCTGTCAAAGGCGCCAAGCTGCACCAGATTGGTGCCGGCGGCGACGGCGTTTGAGGCCAGTTCGACCTCGGCCGGGGTGCCGGTTGCGGCGGTGGCGGCAGCGATCGCGGCCAGCGCGGCAAGGTCGCCTTCGGGGCGGGCGCGC
>NZ_JBFHDW010000161.1:0-6216 GCF_041584535.1 Actibacterium sp.
ACGTCACTCGCGACGGTGGTTTCCCGCCGCTGGCGCTGGAGCCGGTCGATTTCGTCGGTATCTACCGGCAAGAGGCTCATCGCCAGGCCGCCGCAGCCGCCCAACCGAACTAAACTGCAAAGCCCCGGTCACGCCGGGGCTTTTTGTTTCAGGAATATTTTTTCCAGACCGCGTCATCACCCAGCTTGGCGATGAAATCGCGATGCGCCTGATCTTCTGCGCTGGTCAGACGGGACGGCAGCGGCACCGGGCGCGGCTTGGGCCGCCATTCTCCGACCTCGATATGGCCGACCGTGGTTGTCGTGACCTGAACGCCCAGAACCAGATCGGGCTGGCGACCGCCGATCAGCTCAAGATAGACCTCGGCCAGAATTTCCGAGTCCAACAGCGCGCCGTGCAGGGTGCGGGCGGTGTTGTCGATGTTGAACCGGCGGCACAACGCATCCAGAGACGCGGGCGAGCCGGGGAATTTCTGCCGGGCGATGGCCAGCGTGTCGATCGCCTGCTCCCACGGAATTTTCGGCAAGCCCATCCAGCCCAGTTCGGCGTTCAAAAATTTAATATCGAACGCGGCGTTATGGATCACCAGCTTGGCGTCGCCGATGAAATCAACGAAATCCTGCCCGATCTGCGCGAAAACCGGCTTGTCGCGCAGGGTTACGGCACCTTTGGCCGGTTCTTTCGGCGGCTCCAACAGATCGGCACCGATACCGTGCACATCAAACGCGCCTTGCGGCATCGAGCGTTGGGGGTTGATATATTGGTGATAGGTGCGGCCCGTCGGCAGATGGTTCCACAGTTCCAGCGCACCGATTTCAACGATGCGGTCGCCCTGATCGGGCTCAAAGCCGGTGGTTTCGGTATCGAGAACGATTTCACGCATCTTTTTCCCCGCGAATTTTCGCCAGAATCCCGTTCACAGCCGCGCGCGCCGCTTCGGGGCTGGTGGTTTCGATGATGAAATCCGCGCGGGCGCGTTTTTCGGAATCTGGCGTCTGTTTGGCAAGAATAGTCTCGAATTCGGCCTCTGTCATCGTGCCGCGCTCAAGAACTCGGGCGCGCTGAACCTCGGGCGGGGCGCTGACCACGACGACCGCGTCCATCGCGCCGGCGGCCCCGGTTTCAAACAACAGCGGCACATCCAGAACCACAATCCCGGCACCGGCATTGTCAGCGATGAAATCAGCCCGGTCGCGGGCGACCAGCGGGTGAATGACCGCTTCGATCTGTTTCAGCGCCGTCGGATCCGACGCGATCCAGTTTTTCAGCACTGCACGGCTAACCGCGCCGTCGATGATCGCCGCCGGATGAAGGGCGCGCATCGGTTCAACCGCAGCGCCGCCCGCGCCATACAGGCGATGCACCGCCGCATCCGCGTCCCAGACCGGCACGCCCGCCTCGGCGAACATCGCGGCGGTGGTGGATTTACCCATCCCGATTGATCCGGTCAGGCCCAGAAGAAACGGTTTTTTCATCATGCGCTTAGCAGGATTGCGCGAGTCTTTTCATCAACTTCCGGGGCGATGCCAAACCAACGCTCGAACCCCGGTGTGGCCTGATGCTCAAGCATGCCCAACCCGTCGACGGTCTTGCAGCCGATCTCGGATGCCTCGATCAGCAAATCGGTGCGCAGCGGGGTGTAGACCAGATCGGTAACGATGGTTTCCGGCGCCAGCAGGTCCAGAGGGATTTCCAGCGGCTTTTTCCCGACCATGCCCAGCGAGCTGGTGTTCACCAGAACCGCAGCCCCGGCCAGCGTGTCACCGGCGTTTTCCCAGTCATAGACGGTAATCTTCGGGCCAAATTGCCCGGCAAGCGTTTCGGCGCGGGCGCGGGTGCGGTTGGCCAGCCGGATTTCCGGAACACCGGCCTCAAGCAGCGACACGATCACCGCGCGCGAGGCGCCGCCGGCACCGATCACCGCGACCGGACCCGCCGTCGGATCCCAATCGGGCGCGCCACGCCGCAGGTTCTGCATGAAGCCATAACCATCTGTATTGTCAGCGTGAATCGAGCCATCCTTGCGAAACACCAGCGTGTTTGCCGCGCCGATCATCCGAGCGCGATCGCTGACCTCATCCGCCAGCGCCAGCGCCTTTTCCTTATGGGGGATCGTGACGTTCAGCCCGACAAACCCCAGCGTGGGCAGAAATTTCAGCGACTCGGCCACCTTGTCGGGGGCGATCTCCATCGGGATGTAATAGCCCTCGATCCCGTATTTCCTGAGCCAGTAATTATGCAGACGCGGGGATTTGGAGTGGCCGATCGGATAGCCGATCACGCCAGCAAGAGGAGGACGGTGGATCATGCCTGTAATGTCCCGTTCTGTGTCAGGAAGGCCAGCATCTGAAACAGAGGCAGGCCCAATACGTTAAAATAGTCGCCATCGACGCCGGAAAACAACCGAACGCCTTCTTCCTCCAGCTTATAGCACCCGACCGCGTGGCGTATACTGTCCCAGTTGCGGGCCAGATAAGCGTCGAGGTAGGCGTCGGAAAAATCTCGCATGGTCAGGCGAACCTCGCCGACATGGCGCCAGACCGGCTTGGCGTCTTCATAGATCACCACGGCGGACAGCAATTTGTGGCTCTGGCCGCGCAGCAGGGTCAGTTGGGCGCGGGCGTCGGCAATGTCGCGCGGTTTCGACAGGATACGACCCTTGAAAGCCAGCACCTGATCGCAGCCGATGACCAGCGCCTCGGGCTGTTTCTCGGACACTTTGCGCGCCTTGAATTCGGCCAGCGCGTCGGCCACATCGCGGGGGGTGGCGCCTTCGGCCTCAAGCGCGGCGCGGATGGCGTCTTCGTCGATGCGCGCGGGCTTGATCTGGAACTCCAGCCCCGCCTGACGCAGCAGGTCTTGCCGGATTTGCGAGGCGGACGCCAGTATCACGGGCTTGGGCATGGGTATGAACCTGTGGATATTCAGCCGAATAACCTATGGGCGCATTCGGGATGATTGTCGGACTTTGCCTGACATCCCCAATCCCAAGCAGTCTTGTCAAGTTGAACCCCGGAAGTATCCCTTGGGGGCGTTTCTAATTTCACCTCCGGGAAAACCGGCTGACCGGAATTTCATCCGCAAAGTAATCCACAGATCCGAAAGTCGCGTTGAATTTTTAAGGTATTGAAATATAAAGGTTTAGTTCGGATTTTCTGCAGGTGCGAATGAGTCGCCCCCAGTTACACACATAAATCTATCCCTGTGAGAAAAGGTGTGGACCATTCAATAATCCACACTGTCCACAGGCCCTACAAATACATCATCTTTTCTTTTCTATACTTATTATTTTAGTAAGGACGGATCAGACCCCGGCGATAAGGATCAGACCTTTGGGCGATTTTCTGGCAGGGATTTATCCCTGGACAAAGGCATTGCATGTCATTTCCGTCATCAGCTGGATGGCAGGCTTGTTCTATTTGCCCCGTCTGTTCGTGCATCACACCGAACGTGTCGCGGTTGGCAGTGAAACCGATCAGTTGTTTCAGATGATGGAGCGTAAGTTGCTGCGCTTTATCATGAACCCGGCGATGGTGGCGACCTGGGTGTTTGGCCTGTTGCTGGTGTTCACACCCGGTATCGTCGATTGGTCGCAGGTCTGGCCCTGGACCAAGGCGGCGTCGGTTTTGGTGATGACATGGTTTCATCATTGGCTGGGCTATCGTCGCAAGGATTTCGTCAGTTCGGCCAACAGTGTCAGCGGGAAACATTACCGCATGATGAACGAGATCCCGACCCTGCTGATGATCGTCATCGTGATCTCGGTGATCGTGAAATTCTGAGTTTGTTGACTTGGCCGCCGTCAGTGCTTATGTGACGGGCAAAGGGCAGTCCTGCCCGCTGAATTCCCCAATTCACATCCTGACCTGATATGCGCATGGCGCCGGGTCGCAACATGGTTTTTCCTATGACTCATCACTGTCTGAATCTCGCCGATCTCAAGGCGAAAAGCCCCAAAGACCTTTTGGCTATGGCCGAGGATCTTGAGATCGAGAACGCCTCGACCATGCGCAAGGGCGACATGATGTTCTCGATCCTCAAGGAACGCGCCGAAGAGGGCTGGGAGATTTCCGGCGATGGCGTGCTTGAGGTGCTTCAGGACGGCTTTGGCTTCCTGCGCTCGCCCGAGGCCAACTATCTGCCGGGTCCGGATGACATCTATGTCTCGCCCGAGATGATCCGCCAGCACGGGATGCGCACCGGTGACACCGTCGAAGGCGTCATGCAGGCCCCGCGTGAAAACGAGCGGTATTTCGCGATCACCAAGGTCACGCAGATCAACTTTGAAGACCCGGAAAAGGCCCGCCATAAGATCAACTTCGACAACCTGACGCCGCTGTATCCGGATGAGCGTCTGAAAATGGAAATCGAAGACCCGACGATCAAGGATCGCTCGGCCCGGATCATCGATCTGGTTGCGCCGATCGGTAAAGGCCAGCGGTCGCTGATCGTCGCGCCGCCGCGGACCGGTAAAACCGTTCTGCTGCAAAACATCGCCAATTCGATCGAGATCAACCACCCGGAATGTTATCTGATCGTCCTGCTGATCGACGAACGCCCGGAAGAGGTGACCGACATGCAGCGCAGCGTGAAGGGCGAAGTTATCAGCTCGACCTTTGACGAACCGGCCACCCGCCACGTCGCCGTCGCGGAAATGGTGATCGAAAAGGCCAAGCGTCTGGTTGAACACAAGCGCGATGTTGTGATCCTGCTCGACTCGATCACCCGTCTGGGTCGCGCGTTCAACACCGTTGTTCCGTCGTCGGGCAAGGTTCTGACCGGCGGTGTCGATGCCAACGCTCTGCAACGTCCCAAGCGGTTCTTTGGCGCGGCACGGAACATCGAAGAGGGCGGCAGCCTGACCATCATCGCCACCGCGTTGATCGACCCCGGCAGTCGCATGGACGAAGTGATCTTTGAAGAATTTAAAGGCACCGGTAACAGCGAAATCGTTCTGGATCGCAAGGTCGCCGACAAGCGCGTGTTCCCGGCGATGGACATTCTGAAATCCGGCACCCGGAAAGAGGACCTGCTGGTCGACAAAGCCGATCTGCAAAAGACCTTTGTCCTGCGCCGGATCCTGAACCCGATGGGCACCACCGACGCCATCGAATTCCTGATTTCCAAGTTGAAACAAACCAAAACCAACGCGGAATTCTTCGATTCCATGAACACCTAAAGGCCGATGGATACGATCTATGCTTTGGCAACGGCTCGCGGCAAAGCGGGCGTTGCTGTCATCCGCATCTCGGGGCCGCACGCAAGTGCGGCCTTGTCTGCTTTGGGGGCGGCTGTGCCGCAGCCCCGTCGTGCCGCTTTGCGGGTGCTGAAACAGGGCGATCTGGTGCTGGACGAGGCGCTGGTGATCCGGTTCGAGGCCGGGCACAGCTTTACCGGCGAAGACGTTGTCGAACTGCACACCCATGGCAGCCCAGCGACGATCACGGCCGTGCTGAGGGCGCTGTCGGGGATTTCAGGTCTCCGACTGGCTGAACCGGGCGAATTCACCCGTCGTGCGCTGGAAAACGAATGCCTGGACCTGGCGCAGGTCGAAGGCCTGTCCGATCTGATCGAAGCCGAGACCGAAGCGCAGCGGCGTCAGGCCTTGCGTGTGCTGTCCGGCGCTATCGGCAAACGGGCCGAGGTCTGGCGCTCGGACCTGATCCGCGCGGCGGCGTTGTTGGAAGCGACGATTGATTTCGCCGACGAAGATGTTCCCGTCGACGTCTCGCCCGAGGTGCTGGACCTGCTGGACCGCACCGAGGCCGATCTTGAACGCGAAGCCGCTGGGGTGTCTGCCGCCGAACGAATCCGCGAGGGGTTCGAGGTGGCGATCGTCGGCCCGCCGAACGCCGGAAAATCGACCTTGCTGAACGCGCTGGCCGGGCGCGAGGCGGCGATTACTTCGGAATTTGCGGGCACCACCCGCGACGTGATCGAGGTGCGGATGGACCTGCACGGCCTGCCGGTAACGGTGCTGGACACCGCCGGTCTGCGCGATACCGACGATGTGGTCGAAGGCATTGGCATTGACCGCGCCAAGGAACGCGCCAGCGCCGCCGATCTGCGGGTTTTCCTGTTGGATTCCAACGGCTCGACCCTTGGGCTGACGCCGGATGTCGATGACATTGTGCTGCACGGCAAGGCTGATCTTGCCCATGGCGACGGCCCTGCGGTGTCGGGAAAAACCGGTGAAGGCGTGGCCGAATTGATCGC
>NZ_JBFHDW010000162.1:0-6191 GCF_041584535.1 Actibacterium sp.
AGCGGCTTGGGCTGACAGATGCGCCGGTGCGGCTGGCGGCCGAGACCAATCTGCGCAACATCCTGACCACGCTTGAGGCCGAGCGCCCGGCGCTGGCGATCATCGATTCGATCCAGACTATGTGGGCCGATCACGTCGACAGCGCCCCGGGCAGCGTGTCTCAGGTCCGCGCAGCCGCGCATGAGCTGGTGACCTTTGCCAAGCGCACCGGCATTGCCGTTGTTCTGGTCGGCCATGTCACCAAGGAAGGCCAGATCGCCGGGCCGCGCGTGGTCGAGCACATGGTCGACACCGTGCTGTATTTCGAGGGCGAGCGCGGCCATCAGTTCCGCATCCTGCGCGCGGTCAAGAACCGCTTTGGCCCGGCCGATGAGATCGGTGTGTTCGAGATGACCGGCGCCGGGCTGGCCGAGGTGCCGAACCCGTCGGCGCTGTTCCTGACTGACCGCGACTCCCCTGCCACCGGCTCGGCGGTCTTTGCCGGGATCGAAGGCACCCGCCCGGTGCTGACCGAGATTCAGGCGCTGGTCGCGCCGTCGAACCTTGGCACGCCCCGGCGCACGGTGGTGGGCCTCGATGCCGGGCGGCTGTCGACGACGCTGGCGGTGCTGGAATCGCGCTGTGGCATTCCCTTTGCCGGGCTTGATGTGTTCCTGAATGTCGCGGGCGGCATGAAGGTGACCGAACCCGCCGCCGATCTGGCGGTCGCGGCGGCCCTGCTGAGCGCGCGCGAGGACGTGGCCCTGCCCGCCGATTGTGTGGTTTTCGGCGAGATCAGCCTGTCTGGCGCCTTGCGACCGGTCGGCCAGACCGAAAACAGGTTGAAAGAGGCGCAAAAACTTGGTTTCACAACAGCAATCACCCCGACGCGCGGCAAGACCGGCGACGGGGCGGGTCTGATGCTGCGCCAGATGGCGGATCTGACGGCCTTTGTCGGAGAGATATTCGGGGCCGGATAAGCGGCCGCCGCAAAGGAGCGCACGATGGAAGGTTTCACCATTATTGACGCGGTGGTGGCCGCAGTGATCGTCCTGTCAGCGCTTTTGGCTTATTCCCGCGGCCTTGTGCGCGAAGGCATGGCGATTGTCGGCTGGATCGCCGCCGCCGTGGTGGCCTTTATGTTCGCGCCGCAAGCCGAACCGCTGGTCAAGCAGATCCCGGTTCTGGACAAGGTCATCGCTGACAGTTGCGAGTTGAGCATCGTCGCCTCGTTCGCGGCGGTCTTTGCGGTGGCGCTGATTCTGGTGTCGATCTTCACGCCGCTGTTGTCGTCGATGATTCAACGCTCGGCTTTAGGCGGTGTCGATCAGGGTCTGGGCTTTCTGTTCGGCGTGGTGCGCGGAATCTTGCTGGTCGCCGTGGCGTTCTTTGTCTACGACGCGGTTGTGACCAGCGATCCGATCGCCGCCGTCGATGACAGCCGCTCGGCCGGGGTTTTTGCCAAGGCAACCGCTAATATTCAGGACCGCGATCCTGAACAGGCGCTGGGATGGCTGACCAATCGCTATGACGCGCTGGTCAACACCTGCGCACGATAAATTCGCGCCCGAACCGGCGATCCGATGCATTCAGGTCGCAGGTTCATTGTTTTGTGATCCTTTCGTGACACTGGCGACGCAAGGGACTAAGACAGGCGCAACCTGACCTGAAACGGATTCGGAGCCCCGCTGAGATGCGCGAGATGCCCCCCTCTCACCCGTTCGACGATGACAAGCTAAAAGAAGAATGCGGCGTGTTCGGTGTCGTTGGCGTTGCCGACGCGGCGAACTTCGTGGCTCTTGGCTTGCACGCCCTGCAACATCGCGGCCAAGAGGCCGGCGGGATCGTTGCCCATGACGCCGTTGCCGGGTTCAGTTCCGCGCGCCGTTTTGGCTATGTCCGCGACAATTTCACCAAAGCCTCGCTGATGGAAACCCTGCCGGGGCCGCTGTCGATCGGCCATGTGCGCTATTCCACCGCTGGCTCAAAGGGCAATACCCAGATCCGCGATGTTCAGCCGTTCTTTGGCGAATTCTCGATGGGCGGCGCGGCGATTGCCCATAACGGCAACATCACCAACGCCGACGCCCTGCGCAAGGAACTGATCGAGCGCGGCTCGATCTTCCAGTCCTCGTCGGACAGCGAATGTATCATCCACCTGATGGCCCGCAGCCTGCAACGCAACATCCCCGAGCGGATGAAAGACGCGCTGCGTCGGGTCGAAGGTGCGTTCTCGGTCGTCGCCATGACCCGGACCAAGCTGATCGGCGTCCGCGACCCGCTGGGCGTGCGACCGCTGGTGCTGGGCCGTCTGGGCAATGGCTGGGTTCTCAGCTCGGAAACCTGCGGTCTGGACATCATCGGCGCCGAATTCATCCGCGAGATCGAGCCGGGCGAAATGGTGGTGATCTCGGAAAAAGAAGGCGTGCACAGCTTTCACCCATTCGAACGCGTCGCGCCCCGGTTCTGCATCTTTGAACATGTCTATTTCTCGCGCCCCGACAGCATTCTCGGCGGGCGCTCGGTCTATGAAACCCGCCGTCAGATCGGTGTGGAACTGGCCAAGGAAAGCCCGGTCGACGCCGATCTGGTCTGCCCCGTGCCCGACAGCGGCACACCGGCGGCCATCGGCTTTAGTCAGGAAAGCGGTATTCCCTATGCCATGGGCATCGTGCGCAACCAGTATATGGGCCGCACGTTTATCGAGCCGACCGAACAGATCCGCAACATGGGCGTGCGCCTGAAGCTGAACGTCAACCGCGCCCTGATCAAGGGCAAGCGGGTGATCCTTGTCGATGACAGCGTCGTGCGCGGCACCACCAGCCGCAAGATCAAGGAAATGATCCTTGATGCCGGCGCGGCCGAGGTGCATTTCCGCATCGCCAGCCCGCCGACCGCCTGGCCCTGCTTCTATGGCGTCGACACCCCTGACCGCGACAAGTTGCTAGCGGCCCGGATGACCGAAGACGAGATGCGCGATTATCTGGGCGTCGACAGTCTGAAATTCATCTCGCTTGACGGGCTTTATCGCGCCGCCGGCGCCGCCGAGGGCCGCAACAAGGCCTGCCCGCAATATTGCGACGCCTGTTTCTCGGGCGAATACCCGGTCGAACCCCGCGACATGATCGCCAAAGGGTTTGAATTGAAAGCGGCGGAATAGGATCGGGCACGGGATTGGGGCTCTGCCCCAAACCCCGGGATATTTTCACGAAGAAGAAACACTGGTCTTTTTCTTGGTGAAAATACTCCCGCCGGAGGCCAGAAATCAAAGATAGGTGCGGGCGGACTGACGCGTGGGGTGTTCCAGATGCGGCACCGCGTTGAAGGTCTCAAGCGCCAGCGTGTCGCCGGATTTCACATAGCGGTGGACCGAAGTGTTATAGATCTGCAGCAGGATATTGGCGTGGGTCTTGACCTCGAACCGCAGCAGCAGCCGCATCGCCATGCTGATGATCCCGCCCGAAGTTACCAACAGCACCCGCCCGTCCAGCTGTTCGGCCAGCGCGATCATTTCCGACACCCGGCGCTGGAACGCATCGAAGCTTTCCAGATGGCTGTGAATTTCACCGTTTTGCCACGCGCTCAGCACCTGCGGCACATGAGCGACAAAGGCTTCGCGGCTGGTGGGGATATCGACCGCATGGGTGTCTTGCAGCGATTGTGACAGGCCGAAATAGTCCATTTCGTTCAGTCGCGCGTCCTGAGTCAGCGGCATGTCCAGCCGTTTGCACAGGGTCAACGCGGTGTCGCGCTGGCGGTTCAGCGTGCCGGACAGAACGTGATCGAAACCGCGCCCGGTATCAACGAAATGGTCGGCCAGCCACGCCGCCTGATCCCATCCCAGATTGCTGAGATTGTCATAGCTGGTCTCGTCACGGGCCTGGGTTTGGGCCTGACCGTGACGGACAAATGTGATCTCGACCATGTTGCGTCTTTCCGGCGGTTGCTTAAGGCAGGGGTCTAACGCGCTTGGGCCTTGACCTCTAGACAAAACCGCATCAAACCGCCGCCATGAACACTGAGAAACTTGCCCTTATCACTGGTGCCTCGCGCGGCTTTGGCGCGGCGGTTGCCGAAGAGCTGGCCGCTGCGGGCTGGCATGTCATTGCTGTTGCCCGCACCGTGGGCGCGCTGGAAGAGTTGGACGATCGCATTCAGGCACGAGGCGGCGAAGCGACGCTGGCGCCGATGGATGTGACCGACCCTGACGCGATGCGCCACCTGTGCCGGTCGATCCATGACCGCTGGGGCAAGCTGGATCTGTGGGTGCACACCGCTATCCATGTGCCGCCGATGAGCCCGACCGATCATCTGGACATCAAGGACTGGACCAAGACCGTGACCACCGGCGTTCAGGCCGTGGGGGTTCTGATCCCGTTCGTCTCGCCGCTGTTGCAGGCGGGCGCGGGCACGGCGGTATTCGTCGACGATGACAACGCCGGCAAATTCCTTGGGGCTTATGGTGCTGCCAAGGCCGCGCAACGGGCGCTGTTCGATGCCTGGGCTGCCGAAACCGCGCGCACAGCGCTGCCGCGCGTCACCAGTTTCACCCCCAAGCCGATGCCGACCGCGACGCGGGCCCGGTTCTATCCCGGCGAGGATCGCTCGGTCCTGTCCAGCGCCACAGATCAGGCGAAACGTCTGTTGGCCAATCTGGGCTGAGACGCGGGTCGCTTGCCGGTTCCGGCTTGCTCGCTTATTGAAGACAGAAGCAGCAATTCTGAGGCCGGGCGCAATGCGGATACTTATCACCAATGACGACGGGATCAATGCGCCGGGGCTGAAGGTCCTGCACGACATTGCGACCGAGATCGCCGGTCCGCAGGGCGAGGTCTGGACCGTGGCCCCCGCGTTCGAGCAATCCGGCGTCGCACATAAGATTTCCTATACCCATCCGATGATGATCGCCCAGCTGGACGAGCGCCGCTATGCCGCCGAAGGCTCGCCCGCTGACTGTGTGCTGGCCGGGGTCTATGACGTGATGTCGGACCGCAAACCCGATCTGGTGTTGTCCGGGGTGAACCGCGGCAATAATGCTGGCGAGAACGCGCTTTATTCCGGCACGCTGGGCGGCGCGATGGAAGCGGCCTTGCAAGGTCTGCCCGCCATCGCCCTGTCGCAATACTTAGGCCCCGAGAACCGCCTGAAAGAACACCATTTCGAAAGCGCCGCCGAACATGGCGCCGCGACCGTGCGGCGTCTGCTGGACTATGGCCATTGGGACAGCGCCGATTACCGGGTGTTCTATAACGTCAATTTCCCGCCAGTGCGCACCGGGCAGACCCGGGGGCTCAAGATCTGCGCTCAGGGCTATCGCCGCGACGCCTATTTCGGGGTCGAGCCGCATATGTCGCCCTCGGGGCGGCGGTTCCTGTGGATCACCGGCGGCGGACAGCACTCGCCGACCCTGCCCGGCACCGATGTGGCCGAGAACCTTGCCGGCCATATCGCGGTCACACCGATGCGTGCCGATCTGACCGCGCATGACGCGTTGGCCGGTCTGAAAGAGCAATTGGAATGACCAGCCCGGCGGAATTGAAAATGCAGTTCCTGTTCGCGCTGCGCTCGCGCGGGGTGACCGACAGCCGGGTGCTGACGGCGATGGAAAAGATCGACCGTGGCGATTTCGTGCGCGGCCTGTTCGAAAGCCGGGTTTACGAGGACATGCCGCTGCCGATCGCCTGTGGCCAGACCATCAGCCAGCCGTCGGTGGTGGGGCTGATGACGCAGGCGCTGAAAGTTCAGCCGCGCGACAAGGTGCTCGAAGTCGGCACCGGCTCGGGCTATCAGGCCGCGATCCTCAGCCAGCTGGCCCGCCGGGTCTATACGGTCGAGCGCCACCGCCGCCTTGTGCGCGAAGCACAGGCCCGGTTCGAGGCCCTTGGCCTGACCAATGTCACCGCCATGCTGGGCGACGGGTCGTTCGGTCTGCCGGATCAGGCGCCGTTTGATCGCATTATCGTGACAGCCGCCGCCGAAGACCCGCCCGGCCCCCTCTTGGCGCAACTGCGCGAGGGCGGTATCATGGTGGTGCCTGTCGGCCAGTCGGATACGGTGCAAAGCCTGATCAAGGTCACGCGCACCGCTGACGGGTTCGACTACGAAGAACTGCGCCCGGTGCGCTTTGTGCCTCTGGTCGAAGGGCTGGGGCAGGACTGAAACGCCGAACCCCGGCGCAACATGGGGCGGCAGGATCGAGGACCGAGCAACAA
>NZ_JBFHDW010000163.1:0-6136 GCF_041584535.1 Actibacterium sp.
CGTGATGGCGATCGCCAATTACGAGGATCGCTTCGTAATCCCGACCACCCATCGCGAACAGGTGGAAGAAGCCTATGATTTGCGTAGCGGTTGCGGCTTCACCGACACCAACGGGTGCTCTACCGGCATCTCGAAAGGCTCGCTGTTCGGCGGGTCTAAGAAACCCCTGAAAATGCCGACGGAGGTGCAGTGATGGACCGCACATTAAAAGCGATTTCGCTGGTGCTGAGTTACCCGACACGCGAATTGCAGCAGGCCATGCCCGAAATCAGCGCCGTTCTGGCGTCGGACACGCGCCTGACTGCGGCGGCGCGTCGGGGGCTGCGCCCGCTTATGGAGAATCTGGGCGGGCGTGACATCTATGATCTGGAAGAACAGTACGTGTTTCTGTTCGACCGGTCGCGCACCCTGTCGCTGAACCTCTTCGAGCATGTGCATGGCGAAAGCCGTGACCGGGGCGGCGCGATGGTGTCCTTGCTTGAAACCTATCGCGAAGGCGGGTTCGATCCCGTCACCGCAGAACTGCCGGATCACCTTCCGGTGCTGCTGGAATTCCTGTCGACGCGTCCCTTCGCAGAAGCACAGGAAACCTTGGCGGACGCGGCACATATATTCGAGGCCCTTAACGCCCGGCTCGTCCGGCGTGAAAGCCCGTATGGTGCCGTGTTCGCCGCTCTTTTGCAGCTTTCCGGTGCAAAGGTGAACCAGGACGCGGTGGCGGAACTCCTCGAACAGCCCGAAGTCGATCCGAACGATCTGGATGCGCTGGATGCGGTCTGGGAGGAAAGCGAAGTCCGCTTTGGTCCGGACCCGAATGCCGGCTGCCCGCAAGTGCGCGACATGCTCGCGCGTATGGATGAACCCGTCCGCCCCGCCTCTGGCGTGGCAGCGGTGTGATGGAGGCACAGATGCACAACTTCCTTTTCGGGATTTACCCCTATATCGCGCTTGCGGTGCTGATCCTTGGATCCATCGCACGCTATGAACGCGATCCTTTCACATGGAAAAGCTCGTCCTCGCAGCTTTTGCGACGCAAACAGCTGATGATCGGTTCGATCCTGTTCCACCTCGGCGTTCTGGTCATCTTCGTGGGTCACCTGTTCGGCCTGCTGATCCCGCACCAGATCTACGAAGCCTTCGGCATTCACGCCGAGGCCAAGCAGTTGCTGGCAGCGACGGCAGGCGGGATCGCCGGGGTGCTGGCGATTATCGGGGGCATCATGCTGGCGCATCGTCGCCTGAACGATCCGCGCGTGCGGGCCACCTCCAGCTTCTGGGATACGGCGATCCTGCTTATCCTGCTGGCGCAGCTTGCGCTGGGTCTGATCAGCGTGCCCTACTCGATCGTGACCGCCGAGCATGGCGAAGTGCTGTTGTTCATGGCTTGGGCGCAGGGGATTTTCACCTTCCAATCCGATGCGGCGACGCATCTCGCCCATGTGCCGCTGATCTACAAGCTGCATATCGTGCTGGGCCTGACGATCTTCGTCCTGTTCCCCTTCACACGGCTGGTGCACATCGTCTCGGGTATCGCAGCGCCTTTCCGCTATCTGTTTGTCCGCACGGGCTACCAGTTGGTGCGGTCGCGCCGCAGCCAGCCGCTGCCCAGCCGGACCGGTGCAGTGACGGCTTCGCGCAAGGTCGTGGCGCCGAAACCCGCGCCTGACGCAACAGCAAGACCGGCGGAGTAAGACCCATGAACGCAGCCCTTTTCCCCGATCTCGTCGTCAATGGCGAAACCGTGCCGCACGCTGTCATCGCATCCGAGGCGCAAAATCATGACGCGCCGAAAGGAAAGCCCGGCATTGCCTGGCGCAAGGCAGCGGATGCTGTGGCGATCCGCACGCTTCTGTTGCAGGAAGCGCGCCGCCGCGACCTGCAACCGGTGCCTGCCGAGGTTGGTCCGGGCCGGTTCGAAACAGACGAGGAGGCCCTGATCCGGGGCCTTCTCGAAACCGCCCTCGACGTCGCGCCCCCCTCAGAAGAGGCGCTGCATGCGGAATGGGCGCGCGACCCTTCGCGCTTCCGTTCACCGCCGCTTTGGGAAGTGTCGCACATCCTGTGCGCCTGCGATCCGCGCGATGAGGCGCAAAGGAAAGCCGCCGAAGCCCGCGCGACCGAATTGGCCGACCGGGCCTGCGCCAACCCGCGCGACTTTGCGAAGCTTGCGCGTGAAAACAGCGATTGCGGCTCGAAATCATCCGGCGGCGCCTTGGGGCAATTGGGGCCTGGCGACACCGTGCCGGAATTCGAAGCGGTGCTGCGCACCCTCACCGAAGGGGAAATCACCAAGACGCCCGTTCTCACGCGCCATGGCTGGCACATCATCCGTATCGATGCGGTCGCGGACGGGGCCGAACTTCCGTTCGAGACCGTGCGCCCCAAACTTGCCGAGGCGATGGAAAAAGCGGCTTGGGCCCGTGAGGCCCGGTCGTTTGTCTGTCAACTGGTCGCGTCGGCCACGATAACCGGCGCGGACCTGCGAACGATATAGGCCCGAGGTCATCATGAAGAATGAACTGCCGAACATGCGCCGGGGCACTGTCGATGCAAAGCCGGCCATCTTCAACCTGATGGAAAACCCGGTGGATTTCACCACAGAAGACCACATGCGAATGGGGGCCATCCGCAAAATGATGGATCAGATCGCGGGGCAAGAAACCGGCCTTCTGATCCACGTCAAAAGACGGGTGGCCGGGGTCAAAGCGCAGGATATTCCCCAAGGCAACGGGACGATCCGGCGGCGCGTCAAGGATATGCAAGGCTGAACGATGCTTGAGTCCCTTATCGAGAACAACGCCAGATGGTCTGCCGAACGCCGCGACGCGGACCCCAGCTATTTTTCCCGCCTTGCCGAGATTCAGGAGCCCGAGTTTTTCTGGATCGGATGCTCGGACAGCCGTGTGCCCGCGAATGTGGTTGCCGGCCTCGATCCGGGTGAGGTTTTCGTCCACCGCAACGTGGCGAATGTCGTGCATTCCAGCGACCTGAACTTTCTTTCCGCGCTGGAATTCGCGCTTGAGGCGCTCAAGGTCCGGGAGATCATCGTATGTGGCCACTACGGCTGCGGCGGTGTCCGGGCCGCAACCGAGAATATGCCCCACGGCCTTGCGGATCACTGGCTTGAACCGATCCGGCGGCTTGCGCGGGCCTATGCCGTCGATTTGGCCCGTTGCAAGGATATTGAGGAACAGCGCGACAAGCTGGCCGAGCTGAACGTCATCGAAGGCGTCCGGCGGGTCGCGGAATCCCCGATCATGCAAAGAGCCTGGGAGCGCCGGATGAACGTGCGCGTTCACGGGCTGATCTATGGGCTGAAGGACGGACGCCTGCGCGATCTGGATTGCTCGCTCGGGCCGGGGCACTTTGAAAGACAGGGTGCGCTATGACGTTGATCCCAAGACTTGAAACACCGGGCTGCGGTTGCGATGCGCCCGAACAGGTGGCGCGGCTGATCTCTATCGACGAGGCGCTTGGCCTGATATCCCGACATGCTGCGCCCGTTTCGGGATCAGAGACCGTTCCGCTGTTGCGGGCAAAAGGTCGGGTTCTGACCAAGCCGGTTCATGCATTGGGCCAGACGCCACCGTTCGACAATTCCGCGATGGACGGTTACGCGGTCAACTTGGCCAGCTTTGATGGCTCGGGCCCCTGGACCCTGTCCGTTTCCGACCGGGTCCCCGCAGGCGAGGCACCGCGCACAGCGGTCACAGCCGCCACAGCGGCGCGGATCTTTACCGGCGCGCCCATCCCGCCGGGCAGCGATGCCGTGATCCGGCAGGAAGATGCCGTCAGGACGGGACAGGAGGTGACCTTCAATCAACGCCCCGCCTGCGGACAGAACATTCGCCGCGCCGGTGCCGACATGAAGTCGGGACAAAAGATACTGGATGCCGGGGCGTGCCTTGGCCCGCGCGAGATCGCGGCCTGCGCCGCTGCTGGCGTTGGCGCGGTAACGGTGCAGCGTGCCCTGCGCGTCGCATTGCTTGTGACAGGTGACGAGGTGCGCGCGGCGGGCGCGCAATGCGATGAGGCGAATATCTGGGACGTGAACACGCCGATGCTGTGCGCGGCGCTGGACACGCCCCAAATTGAACTGGTCCATGCGGGACTGGTTGCGGACAATCAGATAGCTGTGCAGCACAGCCTTACCGAGCTGGCCGGTCAGGCCGACCTCATCGTGACCACAGGCGGTGTCTCGGTCGGCGAGGAAGACCATGCCAAACCGGCCTTCGATGCGCTGGGGGGCGAGATCCGTTTCAGCGGTGTCGCCATCAAACCCGGCAAGCCGATTACCTATGGCGGCCTTGGAACGTGCCATTGGCTTGGCCTTCCGGGCAATCCTTTGTCCGCCTTTGTGACCTGGCAGATCTTCGGCACGGCCCTTGTGCGGCAATTGACCGGACAATCCGCCCCGCGCGCAGTCAGGCGTCACGTGGTGACGGGCGCCGATATCCGGCGCAATCCGGGCCGGTGCGAACTTCGGCTTGCGTCGCTGATCGGGTTCGATGGAAACGGCCGCGAGATTGTCGGCTTCGAGAACGCAACCCATTCCGGCCGTGTCGGGCGCATGCCGTTGTCAGACGGCCTGATTTTCCTGCCGGCTGAGACCGACCACCTGCCCGCCGGGGCGCTGGTCGAATTTCTTCCCTTTTGCGATAGTTGAGGTCCAAGACATGAAACTTGCCTACACGATGGCGCCGGGACGCGGCGACACTGACCTGATCCTCGCCGGACTCGCAAACCGTCTCGGCAAACGTGGCATTCGGTGCTGTGGCACCGTCCAGATCAATACCGAACGACCCGATACGCATAAATGCGACATGGACGTGATGGTCCTTCCGGAAGGTCCTGTGCTGCGTGTCAGCCAGGATCAGGGGCCGGGGGCAAGGGGTTGCCGCCTTGATCCGGGGGCGCTTGAGACCGCTGTGGGGCTGGTCGCTTCGCGGCTGAGTGGCGAGACTGACCTGCTTATCATCAACAAATTCGGCAAGCACGAGGCCGAAGGCCGCGGGTTCCGCGAGGTGATCGCGCAGGCCGTCGCGATGGATGTGCCGGTTCTCGTCGGCCTGAACGGTTTGAACCGATCCGCGTTTGAAGAATTCGCGGGTGGTCTGGCCACCCGTGTCGACCCAGTGCCGGACGCTCTTGTGCAATGGGCGCTGAAAGCGGTCCGCGAAAAGGTTGAACTCGTGTGAGTTCAACCCCTGTGGTGTCGTAAGCCTTCCCCGGTCCACGCGATTTGGTCAGATCCCTCTGGATAAAAGGCGATTGATCCAGCAGGGCCCGACAGCCTGTTCAGGCCGGGACCGCAGTGCCCCGGCTCACAACGGTAGACCCCTAAAAGCCAATGCACTAGGCTTTCAACGATAGGAGTTCGGCGCTCAGGATCCATTCGCGGGGGGATGACATCATGGCAATCACAAATCTGGAAAGCCTGCGGACACATCTGCAATGGGCGATCGAATTAGAGCACGCGACGCTGGCGCCCTATCTGACGGCGCTTTATTCGATCAAGGAAGGCACGAATGCCGAAGCCACCGAA
Source organism: Actibacterium sp. (assembly GCF_041584535.1). Classification (GTDB taxonomy): domain Bacteria; phylum Pseudomonadota; class Alphaproteobacteria; order Rhodobacterales; family Rhodobacteraceae; genus Actibacterium_D. Next base: position 5,546 of record NZ_JBFHDW010000163.1, read on the forward strand.
GTCATCAAAAGCGTCTTTCTGGAAGAGATGCTGCACATGGCGCTGGCCGCGAACATCCTGAATGCGGTCGGCGGCACGCCGCGGTTTGATTACAAGGGGTTCATTCCCACCTTCCCGACACCGCTGCCGCATGGCGATGCGTCGTTTCAGGTTGGCCGTGGTAAAATTTCTGTCGCGGCGATCCGGTCTTTCCTGAATATCGAACGCCCGGCAGAAACCGATGCGGAACCGGCCGAGGAGAAATATCATTCAATCGGACAGTTCTATGCCGCGATCATCGAAGGGCTGAAAACCTGCTGCGCCACCCTTGGCGAAGACGTGGTGTTCTCGGGCGATCCGGCATGGCAGTTGACCAAGGAAACCACCTTTTACGGCGGTGCCGGCCATCTGATCGGGGTGACGGATCTGGCCTCGGCCCTGGCGGCGATGGAAGAGATCGTCGAGCAGGGCGAGGGGCTGGATCATGGCTCGATCTTTGATGGCGACAAGAACATGTTCCATCCCGAACGGCAGGAGGTCGGCCATTACTTTCGCTTTCAGGAAATCCTGAAGGGCCGCAGCTATCAGATGGGCGACACGCCGGCCTCTGGC
>NZ_JBFHDW010000164.1:0-6088 GCF_041584535.1 Actibacterium sp.
CTGTAAAGCCCTGCGCGAAGAAGGCTATCGCGTCATTCTGGTCAACTCGAACCCGGCGACGATCATGACCGACCCGGACATGGCCGACGCCACCTATATCGAGCCGATCACCCCTGAAGTCGTTGCCAGAATCATCGAAAAGGAACGCCCCGACGCGCTGTTGCCGACGATGGGTGGCCAGACCGGTCTGAACACGTCGCTGGCGCTGGCCGATATGGGCGTTCTGGATAAATTCGGTGTCGAGCTGATCGGCGCCAACCGCGAGGCCATCGAGATGGCCGAGGACCGCAAGCTGTTCCGCGAGGCAATGGACCGTCTGGGCATCGAGAACCCCAAGGCCACCATCGCCAACACGCTGGAAGAATGCATGGACGCGCTGGAGCATATCGGCCTGCCCGCGATCATCCGCCCGGCCTTTACCCTTGGCGGCACCGGCGGCGGCGTGGCCTATAACCGCGACGACTATATCCATTTCTGCAAGTCGGGCCTTGATGCCTCGCCGGTCAGCCAGATCCTGATCGACGAGTCGCTGCTGGGCTGGAAAGAATTCGAGATGGAGGTCGTCCGCGACAAAGCCGACAACGCCATCATCGTTTGTTCGATCGAAAACGTCGATCCGATGGGCGTGCATACCGGCGACAGCATCACCGTGGCCCCGGCCCTGACGCTGACCGACAAAGAATATCAGATCATGCGCACCCACTCGATCAACGTGCTGCGCGAGATCGGCGTCGAAACCGGCGGCTCGAACGTGCAATGGGCGGTGAACCCGGCCGATGGCCGCATGGTGGTGATCGAGATGAACCCGCGCGTGTCGCGGTCGTCGGCTCTGGCCTCCAAGGCCACTGGTTTCCCGATTGCGAAAATCGCCGCCAAGCTGGCCGTTGGCTATACGCTGGACGAGCTGGACAATGACATCACCAAGGTGACCCCGGCCAGCTTTGAGCCGACCATCGATTATGTCGTGACCAAAATCCCGCGTTTCGCGTTCGAGAAATTCCCCGGCTCCAAGCCCGAACTCAGCACCGCGATGAAATCCGTGGGCGAGGCCATGGCCATCGGCCGCACCATCCACGAGTCGATGCAAAAGGCGCTGGCCAGCATGGAAACCGGCCTGACCGGCTTTGATGAGGTCGTGATCGAAGGCGCCCCCGACAAGGCCGCCGTGGTGGCCGCGCTGACCAAGGCAACGCCGGACCGGCTGCGCACCATCGCTCAGGCGATGCGCCACGGCTTGAGCGATGATGAAATCAACGCCGCGACCGCGTATGACCCGTGGTTCCTTGCCCGTATCCGCGAGATCATCGAAGCCGAGGCCGAGCTGCGCGCCAAAGGCCTGCCGGTCAGCGAAGAAGGCCTGCGCGCCGTCAAGATGCTGGGCTTTACCGATGCCCGCCTTGCCAAGCTGACGGGCCGGGACGAGGCCAATGTCCGCCGCGCCCGCCAGAACCTTGGCGTCACCGCCGTGTTCAAACGCATCGACACCTGCGCCGCCGAATTCGAGGCCCAGACGCCTTACATGTATTCCACCTATGAATCCCCGGTCATGGGCGATGTGGAATGCGAGGCCCGCCCGTCGGATCGCAAGAAGGTCGTCATCCTTGGCGGTGGCCCGAACCGCATCGGTCAGGGGATCGAGTTCGACTATTGCTGCTGCCATGCCTGCTATGCGCTTAGCGATGTCGGCTATGAAACCATCATGATCAACTGTAACCCCGAAACGGTGTCGACCGACTATGACACCTCGGACCGGTTGTATTTTGAACCGCTGACCTTTGAGCATGTGATGGAAATCCTGCGGGTCGAGCTTGAAAACGGCACCCTGCACGGGGTGATCGTTCAGTTCGGCGGCCAGACGCCGCTGAAACTGGCCAACGCGCTGGAGGCCGAGGGCATTCCGATCCTTGGCACCACCCCCGACGCCATCGACCTTGCTGAAGACCGCGAACGGTTCCAGGATCTGGTCAACCGTCTGGGCCTGAAACAGCCCAAAAACGGCATTGCCAGCACCGACGCTCAGGCCTTGGCCATCGCCGAGGAAATCGGCTTTCCGCTGGTGATCCGCCCGTCCTATGTGCTGGGCGGCCGCGCGATGGAGATCGTCCGCGATATGGCCCAGCTGGAACGCTATATCAAAGAGGCCGTGGTGGTCTCGGGTGACAGCCCGGTTCTGCTGGACAGCTACCTGTCGGGCGCGACCGAGGTTGACGTCGATGCGCTGTGCGATGGTGAAAAGGTCCATGTGGCCGGCATCATGCAGCATATCGAAGAGGCTGGCGTGCATTCCGGCGACAGCGCCTGTTCGCTGCCGCCGCACAGCCTGCCGAAAGACATCATCGACGAAATGGCCAAGCAGGCGCATGATCTGGCGCTGGCTCTGGGTGTGGTCGGGCTGATGAACATCCAGTTCGCGGTCAAGGACGGCGAGGTCTACCTGATCGAGGTCAACCCGCGCGCCAGCCGCACCGTGCCTTTTGTGGCCAAGGCCACCGACAGCGCCATCGCCTCGATCGCGGCGCGGCTGATGGCGGGCGAGAAACTGGACAGCTTCCCGATGCGTCCGCCCTACCCTGCCGGCACCGGTCCTGACGATCCGCTGCCGCTGGCCGACCAGATGTCGCTGGCCGATCCGAACATGCCGTGGTTCTCGGTCAAAGAGGCGGTCATGCCTTTCGCCCGCTTCCCCGGCGTCGATACGATCCTCGGCCCCGAGATGCGTTCGACCGGCGAAGTCATGGGCTGGGACCGTTCGTTCGCGCGCGCCTTCCTTAAGGCGCAGATGGGCGCAGGCGTGATCCTGCCGACCGAAGGTGCTGTGTTCTTCTCGATCACGGATGCCGACAAGACCCCCGAACTGGTCGAAACCGCCGCAATCCTGATCGACATGGGCTTTACCATCGTCGCCACGCGCGGCACGGCCGCGTTCCTCAAGGATCACAACATCCTCTGCGATGTGGTGAACAAGGTCTATGAGGGCCGCCCGAACATTGTCGACCTGATGAAGGACGATAAGATCGCGCTGGTCATGAACACCACCGAAGGCACGCAGGCGGTGGAAGACAGCCGCGAAATCCGCTCGGTCGCGCTGTATGACAAGATCCCGTATTACACCACCGCCGCGGCTGCGCATGCGACCGCGCTGGCGATGAAATCGCGTGAAGAAGGCGAAATCGGCGTGCGCAGCCTGCAAGGCTGATCCACGCCCCGCCATCCAGGGAAACCAACGGCGGCGCGCGGGTGTGCGCCGCGGTTTAGACTGCGGATTTCTGGTCAAGCGCATTGTTCCGAAGGCTGCTTGTTGCTATGTCTTAGGCAACAAATAAAACAGCCTCAGGCGATTTTTTCATGCCGCAAACCGAAAGCATCGACACGCAGGGCAAGGCCAAACCGGTCAAGGCTACTGCGATCGAAACCGTGCACCAACAATTGCGCAGCCGGATCATGAACGGGAAATTGAAGCCCGGCGAACGGTTGCATGTCGACAATCTGCGGCAGGAATTCGGGGTCTCGACCTCGACCATGCGCGAGGCGCTGTCGCGGTTGCTGATCGATTCACTGGTGATTTCGGAACAGCAGCGTGGTTTTCGCGTCAGCCCGCTGTCGGTGCGTGATTTCCGCGACATCACCGACGCCCGCAAGATCATCGAAACCAGCGCGCTGCGGATTTCGCTGGCCCATCGCACCGAGGATTGGGAGGCCGATCTGGTCGCCGCCTATCACCGGCTGGCGCGGGCCGAGGCCAAGCTGATCGGCGAGGGTCAGTCCGACTATGCCGACATCTGGGACGAGCAGAACGCGAATTTCCACGATTGTCTGGTCAAGAATTGCAACAACGCTTGGCTGATCCGGTTTCGCCGGACCCTGCATCAGCAATCCTATCGCTATGTGCGGATTGCGCTGGCCAATGCCAGTGGCACCCGCGACGTGCGGGCCGAGCACAAGGCGATCTTCGACGCCGCGATCGACGGCGAAACCGAGAAATGCGCTGCTCTGATCGAAGACCATATCGAACGCACGATGGACGCCGTTATCGCCAAATTACCGTTCAATTGACCCACTTTGCCGCCGATGCGGCGAAGGCACGGTCGCGGCCAACATTCATTATGCAGATGCAGCGGACTTGACTTGTGGCCGGTGAAAGCGCATGTCAGCCCCAACCTGACGCCGCGCTGCCGCGTGAGCAGCCCCCAGGCGTCGGAGATCAGAGCGCAAGACGCTCTGCCCTTTTGGTTCCCCCTCACGCAAGGGTTCCTGTGACCAGATCTGGTCACGCCCAAGCCAACCGGCCGCCCCCTGGGGTGGGCCGCTATTATGTTTTTCGGGTGGTGCGCCACCCTTTGAAAGGGTCACGATGACCGAATTTTCGATGCTGGGCCTTGCGCCCCGTCTTATGAAAGCCCTCGAAGCACAGGGCTATACTGATCCGACTCCGATTCAGGCCAAGGCCATTCCGCATATTCTGGATGGCCGCGACATCATGGGGCTGGCTCAGACCGGCACCGGCAAAACCGCGGCCTTTGGCCTGCCGCTGGTTCACCAACTGCTGCAAATCGGCACTGCGCCGACACCGAAAACCGCCCGGGCGCTGATCCTTGCCCCGACGCGCGAACTGGCCAACCAGATCACCGACAACCTGTCCGGTTTCATCAAGGGCGCGCATCTGCGCATCACCCATGTTGTGGGCGGCACCTCGATCAATGTGCAGATCAAGAACCTGACCCGTGGCACCGATATTCTGGTGGCAACGCCGGGCCGCCTGCTGGACCTGATCGACCGCCGCGCCATCAGCCTGTCGGAAACCCGGTTTCTGGTGCTGGACGAAGCTGACCAGATGCTGGACCTTGGCTTTATCCACGCGCTGCGCAAGATCGCGCCGCTGCTGGCCACCCCGCGCCAGACCCTGCTGTTCTCGGCCACGATGCCGAAACAGATGAACGAACTGGCACAAACCTATCTGAACAACCCGATCCGGGTGCAGGTCAGCCCTCCGGGCAAGGCCGCTGACAAGGTGACGCAATCGGTGCATTTCGTGCAGCAGACCGGGAAAACCGCGCTGCTGAAACGCCTGCTGGCCGCCCATCCGGGCGAATTGGCGCTGGTCTTTGGCCGCACCAAGCATGGCTCGGAACGTCTGAAGAAACAGCTTGAGGCCGAAGGCTTTGCAGCCGGGTCGATCCATGGCAACAAAAGCCAGGGTCAGCGCGAGCGCACGCTGCAGGATTTCCGCAACGGCAAGATCAAGGTTCTGGTCGCCACCGATGTCGCCGCCCGTGGCATCGACATTCCCGGCGTCGCCTATGTCTATAACTTCGACCTGCCCAACGTGCCCGAGAACTATGTTCACCGTATCGGCCGCACCGCCCGTGCCGGCGCAACCGGTCTGGCCGTGGCGTTCTGTTCGCCCGAGGAAACGGATGAATTGCGCGCGATTGAAAAGGTCATGGGTCTGAGCATCGCCGTGGCGTCGGGCACCCGCCCCGCCGAGGCACACAAGGCCCACAAGCCGCAACCGTCCAAGCGCAACGGCCCGCCGCAAGGCAGCAAGCCGCGCCGCCGGTTCAGTGGCCAAAAGAGCCGCCAGCGCGCGGCCGCCTGATCCAAAACGACAAAGGGCGCCCTGAGGGCGCCCTTTTTGTTTCATTCAAGTGCCGCCCGTAGCGCGGTCTCAGGTCGCCTCTTCTTCGAGGTGCAGCTTCATTTCGATCAGAACATGTTGCAACGCAAGGGTTTCTTTCAACAGGCGCTTGGCCTCGTTGATGGTGATGATGCCATCCTCGATCGACTGGTTGTATTCCGACATCAGCATCGCGAACCGCTGGGCCAGCGCCACGACATCAGCGTTCACCCCGCCATTCGGCGCGTTCTTCTTGCCGTCCTGATTGTAAGACAGGGTAATGCCCTGAAGCTCGGCCAGCGCGGTGGTAACATGCGGAAAGCGCGCCGCGCCTTCCAAGGCTGCAACCGCGTCGATCGGCATGAAACGGTCGGCGTGCTCGGCCGCGTCCGAGTAATACCGCCCCAAGGTCGCCTTGGATCGCCCGGTCAGAGTGCAGGCGGCCTCGATGCCGACATCCTTGACCAGAGCCTC
>NZ_JBFHDW010000165.1:0-6071 GCF_041584535.1 Actibacterium sp.
CAGTTGGTGGCGACGGCGAGGTCGGCGATGGTGGCGTCCTCGGTCTCGCCCGAGCGGTGGCTCATCACGTTGGGATAGCGCGCGCGGTGGGCCATATCGACGGCGGCCAGCGTTTCGGTCAGGCTGCCGATCTGGTTGACCTTGACCAGCATCGAGTTGGCGACGCCTTGCTTGATGCCGTCGGCCAGACGCAGCGGGTTGGTCACGAACAGGTCATCGCCGACCAGTTGCACCTTGTCGCCAAGTTTCTCGGTCAACAGTTTCCAGCCAGCCCAGTCGTCTTCGGCCATGCCGTCTTCGATCGAGATGATCGGGTAGTCGTTGCACAGTTCGACCAGATAATCGGCGTTCTGTTCCGAGGTCAGCGATTTGCCTTCGCCTTTCATCTCGTATTTGCCACCCTCGTAATATTCAGTCGAGGCGCAGTCGAGGGCCAGATAGATGTCCTCGCCGGGTTTATAGCCGGCTTTCTCGATCGCTTTCAGAACAAAGTCCAGCGCCATGCGGGTCGATTCCAGCGCCGGGGCAAAGCCACCTTCGTCGCCGATACCGGTGTTATAACCAGCGGCCGACAGTTCTTTTTTCAGGGTGTGGAACACTTCGGCGCCCATGCGGATCGCCTCTTTCACGTTCGATGCCGACACCGGCATGATCATGAATTCCTGAATGTCGATCGGGTTGTCGGCATGTTCGCCGCCGTTGATGATGTTCATCATCGGCACCGGCAGGACGCGGGCCGAGGTGCCGCCGATATAGCGGTAAAGCGGCTGTGCGGTGAAATCGGCGGCGGCTTTTGCCACGGCCAGCGACACGCCCAGAATGGCATTGGCGCCAAGGCGGCTTTTGTTCGGGGTGCCATCCAGTTCGATCATCGCCTGGTCGATGGCGACCTGCTCGGTGGCGTCAAAGCCGACCAGAGCCTCGGCGATTTCGCCGTTCACGGCGGCGACGGCGTCCAGAACGCCTTTGCCCAGATAGCGGTTCTTGTCACCATCGCGGCGCTCGACGGCCTCATGCGCGCCGGTCGAGGCGCCCGAGGGCACGGCGGCGCGGCCCATGGTGCCGTCTTCGAGGATCACGTCCACCTCAACGGTGGGGTTGCCGCGGCTGTCGAGAATTTCGCGGCCGATAATGTCGATGATGGTGCTCATTGAAGCCTGTCCTTGAAAAGGGGTCGATCTTGGGCGCGTGTTTAACAGCCCCTCGGCGCAGGGGAAACGCCCCGTTATCGATAACTTGCAGGTTTTTGCCAGTGTTAGCGCTGTCGAAAGCCGCGGCGTTCGCGCATGAAGGTGTAAAGCCCCGACCCGATGATGATTGCCGCTCCGGTCAGGGTCATCACGTCAGGGGTTTCGCGGAATACCGCCAGCCCGATCACCAGCGCGAACAATAGCCGGAAATAGCGGAACGGCGTCACCACCGCGACATCGCCAAGGCGGGTTGCTTCGACCACGGCGTAATAGCCCGCCGCACCCATCACCGAGGCACCCAGCAGATACAGCCACAGCTGGCCGGTCATCGGTGCCGGGCCGGGGCCGATCAGCAGTATGACGATGCCCAGCGGGATCAACACGCCAAAGCCGTAAGCGGCGAGTTGCAGCGAGCTGATGCTGCGCGGCACCCGGCGCACGGCCAGATCGCGCAGTGACAGGCCGACCACGGCCAGAACCGCGAACAGCGAGGCCGGCTGAAACCCGGCCATGCCGGGGCGGATCACCAGCAGCACGCCGAACAGGCCGACGGAGATCGCGGTCCAGCGCCGCCAGCCGACATCGGCCTTGAAGAACAGCGCCGCGCCCAGTGTCACCACCAGCGGCGTCGCCTGAATGATCGCACTGGCCGAGGCCAGCGGCGTCAGGGTGATGGCGCTGAGAAATCCGATCGCGGCCAGAACCTCGCCCAGATTGCGCAGCAGAACGGCGGGTTTGAACAGGTCGGGCGCCAGCAGTGACAGCCCGTGCCGCCGCGCCAGCAGGAAAAAGATCATCGCCCCGCCAAAGCCGAGGATGATCATCACCTGACCCACCGGGATATGCGCAGTGGACAGCTTGATGAACATGTCCTCAAGCGCGAACCCGGCCATCGCGGCGGTCATCATTATAATGCCGCGCAGATTTTCCATACTCCCGCCTATCCCCGATCCCGGGGCGGTGATAGGGGGAAATTCGCAGGGCAGGGTTGCATGAAAAAGGGGGCTCAGTGGCCCCCTGATCCGTGGATATGAACGGTGATCAGCCTGCGACGGACGCGGCGTAGATGCTTTCGATGGCCTCGGCCAGCATGGCGTCGAATTCGGCGTCGGTCTGCTGGGCCGACAGGCCTTCGGTCAGGCCGCGCGAGAAGCTGGCGATGATGCCGGTGTTGCTGGCCAGCTTGGCGTTGGCCTCGTCGCGGGAATAGCCGCCCGACAGCGCCACGACCCGCAGCACGCGGGGGTGATCGACCAGCGGCTTATAGAGGTTGGCCTTGGCGGGCAGGGTCAGTTTCAGCATCACCTGTTTGTCGGCGGGCAGGGCGTCGAGATGGGCCAGAAGTTCGGCCAACAGGATGTCTTCGGCCTCGGCCTTGTCAGCGATCGAGATCGTCACTTCGGGCTCGATAATCGGGACCAGACCATGCGACAGGATCTGTGCGCCGATTTCGAATTGCTGATCGACCACCGCCTTGATGCCGACCGGGTTGGCGGCGTCGATGACCGAGCGCATCTTGGTGCCAAAGATACCGGCCTTGACCGCGCGTTCCAGCAGCGCATCGAGATCGGGCATCTGTTTCATTAGCTGCACATCGTTTTCCGAGGCCGCCAGACCCTTGTCCACCTTCAGGAACGGCACGACATGGCGCTTTTCCCACAGGTAGGTCGCGGTGGGGATGCCGTCGATTTCGCGGTCCATGGTCATCTCGAACAGGATCGCGCCGATGATGCGGTCGCCGGTAAAGGCGGGCGACTTGATGATCCGGGCGCGCATCTGGTGGATCAGACCATACATTTCCTCGTCGCCGGAATAGGCGTCTTCGGTGATGCCATAGAGACGCAGGGCTTTGGGGGTCGAGCCGCCGCTTTGGTCAAGCGCGGCGATAAAGCCGTCGCCGCTGCGGATCTGCTCGGTTTGGGTCGGATTTGACATGTCTGAACTCTTGCCCTGAATACGGATGATGCGGGGCCGCGCCCCTTTGGCCGCTTGATAGGCGAGCCAAGCCGAGGTTGCAATTCTGGTGGCGCTAACTCGGGGTCAGTTCCGGGAAAGGCGGCGGATCAGCCTTCCAATGCGGCGACACCGGGCAGGGTTTTGCCTTCCATCCATTCAAGGAAGGCGCCGCCAGCGGTGGAAATATAGGTAAAGCTGTCAGCGGCATTGGCGACGTTCAGCGCCGCAACCGTGTCGCCGCCCCCGGCGACCGAGATCAACTGCCCGGATTCGGTCAGCGCCGCCGCGCGCGCGGCGGCGGCCTTGGTGGCGGTGTCGAACGGCGGCAGCTCGAACGCGCCCAGCGGGCCGTTCCAGATCAGCGTGCGGCATTTGTCGAACACGTCGCAGATATGTTTGATCGTCGCCGGACCGGCATCCAGAATCATCCCGTCGGCCGGGCAGCGCGAGGCGGGCACGATTTCGTTTCTGGCCCCGGCGGCAAATTCACCGGCCACGACCACATCTTCGGGCAGCACGATTTCGCACCCGGTCTTGGCGGCCTTTTCCATGATCTCGCGGGCGGTCTCGGCCATTTCCAGCTCGGCCAGCGAGATGCCGATGTTATGGCCCTGCGCGGCAAGGAAGGTGTTGGCCATGCCGCCACCGATCACCAGATAATCGACCTTGCGCACCAGATTGCCCAGAAGGTCCAGCTTGGTCGAAACCTTGGCGCCACCGACCACGGCGACCAGCGGGCGCTCGGGCGCCGACAGCGAGGCCTCAAGCGCCTTCAGCTCGGCCTCCATCTGGCGGCCCGCGGCGTGGGGCAGCAGGCGGGCGATGCCCTCGGTCGAGGAATGCGCCCGGTGTGCGACCGAGAAAGCGTCATTCACATAGATATCGCCCAGCGCGGCCAGCGCCGCCGACATTTCCGGGTCGTTTTCTTCTTCGCCGCGATGAAAGCGGGTGTTCTCCAGCAACAGCACTTCGCCATCGGCCAGATCGGTCACCGCCTGTTTGGCCACCGGGCCGATACAGTCCTCGGCGAATTTCACCGGGGTGCCCATCGCGGTTTGCAGCGCTGGCCAGACCTGACGCAGGCTCATCTCGGGGACGATCTTGCCCTTGGGGCGGTCGAAATGCGCCAGCAGCACCGGCTTGCCGCCCTTGGCGATGATATCGCGCAGGGTGGGGACGATCACTTCGATCCGGGTCGCATCGGTGACGCGGCCATTGTCGACGGGCACATTCACATCCACGCGGACCAGAACGACCTTACCGGCCATGTCCATGTCATCAAGCGTGTTCCATGCCATGTGTTGTCCCTCCAAATCGGCAGCGTCGCGCTTATACACCCCGAAGTGATCCGGGCGTCAACAGTCCCGCGTGGCTTGGGGCTTTTCTTCGTCGCTGTGTCACACTAGGCTCCGCCCGGAATTCAGACAGGAGGACCGGCGGATGGCCGAGATCAAAGACCCCGAGAACACGATTCTGATGGAGCTGAAAAGCGGCACCGTCGTGATCGAACTGCTGCCCGACGTCGCGCCTGAGCACAGCAAGCGGATGAAGGAACTGGCCCGCGCCGGTGCCTATGACAACGTGGTTTTCCACCGCGTGATCGACGGCTTCATGGCCCAGACCGGCGACGTGGCGAACGGCAACACCGAGAAAGATTTCAACATGGCCCGCGCTGGCACCGGCGGCTCGGACCTGCCGAACCTGCCCGCCGAATTCTCGCGCCTGCCGCATGATCGTGGCACGCTGGGCGCCGCCCGGTCGCAGAACCCGAATTCGGCCAACAGCCAATTCTTCATTAATTTCAAGGACAACAGCTTTCTCAACGGCCAATACACCGTCTATGGCCGGGTGATTTCGGGGATGGAGCATGTCGATGCCATCACCCGTGGCGAGCCGCCCGCGAACCCCGACAAGATGCTCAGCGTCAAGGTTGCGGCGGATGTCGATGCGTAAGCTGGCGCTGGTTCTGGGCCTGATGGCGGCCAGCCCTGCGCTGGCCACCGGCCTGCAGATCGAGGTCGAAGGCGAAGCCAACGGCACCATCACAATCGACCTTCTGGACGATATCGCGCCGCAACATGTGGCGCGGATCACCGCACTGGCCGAGGCCGGAGCCTATGACAACGTGGTGTTCCACCGCGTGATCCCCGGCTTCATGGCGCAGACCGGAGATGTCCAGTTTGGCATGATGGGCGGCGATATGCGGATGGCGGGGCGTGGCGGTTCGGACATGCCCGATCTGCCCGCAGAATTCTCGTCCGAGCCGTTCGAGCGGGGAATCGTCGGCATGGCCCGGTCGCAAAGCCCGGATTCGGCCAACAGCCAGTTCTTCATCATGTTCGCCCCGGCACCGCATCTGAACGGCCAATATACCGTGGTCGGCACCGTGACCGCCGGCATGGATGTGGTCGATGCGATCAAAAAGGGCGCGGGCCGCAACGGCGAGGTCGTCGGCCAGCCTGATGTGATGAAAAAGGTCACCGTGACCGAGTAAACTACTCTCACTCCCGTGTGAGCGGGGCTGGGACCGGGCGGCTTGCCATGCCATCCTTACTTAAGGATCCGGCAGGGAGGGCCGCCCGATGCGTATTCTGACACTAACACTTGCGCTGGTCTGGGCGACAACCGCCTGGGCCAATCCGGATTTCTGGCGCCGCGAGTGGCCGAATACGGATTTCACCAATACCACGGTTCCGAATTGGGTTCAGATCCTGTCCGGTGGCCCCGGCAAGGACGGCATCCCGGCTTTGTCCGATCCGGCCTTCCGCACGGCCTCGGACGAAACCCGCCTGTCCCCGCGCGAGCCTGTGATTGCGCTGGTGATGGACGGTCAAGCGCGCGCCTATCCGCTACGCTATCTGACATGGCATGAAATCGTGAACGATCGCGTGGGTGACGTGCCGGTGGCGGTGACGTTCTGCCCGC
>NZ_JBFHDW010000166.1:0-6043 GCF_041584535.1 Actibacterium sp.
AGAACTGTCCGCCGTCATAGTTCAAGTAGTTGAAAGACTTGATGTAATCGACCAGCTTCCAGGGTTCGCCCGAGCCGAGGATTGTCGCAGGGAACGACAGGGTGTGGAAAGGGACGTTATCCTTGCCCATGAACTGAACATAGCGCACGTCTTCGGCGCCCAGATCAGTGCGCCACCAGCGTTGCCATGCCGCGTCATCCAGACCGTTGGCATCGGCCCATTCAGCGGTCGCGCCGATATATTCGATCGGGGCGTCGAACCAGACGTAGAACACCTTGCCTTCCATGCCCGGCCACGGCTGATCGCCCTTGGCCACCGGCACGCCCCAGTTCAGATCGCGGGTAATGCCCCGGTCCTGCAACCCGTCGCCGTCATGCAGCCATTTCTTGGCGATCGAGGTGGTCAGCACCGGCCAGCCCTGTTGGCTGTCGATCCATTGATCAATCTCGTCCTTCATCGCTGATTGGCGCAGATACAGGTGTTTGGTCTCGCGCACTTCCAGATCGGTCGAGCCGGAAATTGCGCTGCGCGGGTCGATCAGGTCGGTCGGGTCAAGCTGCTTGGTGCAGTTTTCGCATTGGTCGCCACGGGCCTTGTCATAGCCGCAATTGGGGCAGGTGCCCTCGATATAACGGTCGGGCAGGAACCGGCCGTCGGCATTGGAATAGACCTGTTTCTCGCTGACTTCTTCGATAAAGCCGTTCTCGGCCAGCTTGGCGGCAAGATGCTGGGTGATTTCGCGGTTCCGGGCCGAGGACGAGCGACCGTAAAAATCGAACGACAGCCGGAACCCGTCGGCCAGTTCGGCCTGAACGTCATGCATCCGGGCACAATATTCGGCTACGTCTTCGCCGGTCTTGGCGGCGGCCAGCTCGGCCGGGGTGCCGTGTTCGTCGGTGGCGCAGATGAACATCACCTCATGGCCGCGCTGGCGCATATAGCGGGCATACAGATCGGCCGGCAATTGCGAGCCGACCAGATTGCCCAGATGCTTGATCCCATTGATATACGGCAGGGCCGAAGTGATGAGGATACGTGCCATGTGCGTTGCCTTTGTCCCGGTTTGGCAAGGGGTTTAACGCCGGTTTGTGAAAAGGGCCAGAGGGGACATCGGCACCGGCGCTTGGGAAAAGCTCGGGTGCCGTTGCGTTCAAATGCGCGAATATCAACATATTTTAGGACAGGAAGATGTTCCGTCGCTACGCTGAAGCCTTCATCATTCAGGGAGGATTAGATGAAACTCAGGATCGGATTTGCCGCGCTGCTGGCGCTGGCGGTGTCGGTTTTCGCCAATGGCGCAACCGCGACCCAGTTGGATGACGGCGTGAAACGCATCGCGTTTCAGGTCAGCGACGACGCACCGGGCACTATGACCAAGGTGCTGAACAACGCCGCGAATTTCGCCTCGGCGATGAACGAAGCGGGCGAGGACTATATCATCGAGATCGTGGCCTATAACGCCGGGCTGCACATGTTCCGCACCGACACCTCGCCGGTGGCCGAGCGGATGATGAACTTTCCGGCCAGCGTGCCCAACGTGCAATTCTCGGCTTGCGGCAACACCTTGGCAGGCATGGCCCGCAAAGAGGGCAAAGAGCCGGAACTGTTCGACTTCGTCAACGTGGTGCCCGGCGGGGTGGTGCGGCTGATGGAGTTGGACACGATGGGCTATTTCGTTATTCGGCCCTGACCTGACCCTATCGGGGTTGCGCCCGATTGCCTGAACGATAGTCTGCCTCGGGAATTTGAATAGGTTTCGGAGGCAGACATGCGAAAAACCACTCTTGGCCGCAGCGGCATCGAGGTCACCGAGATTTGCCTTGGCTCGATGACCTGGGGTTCGCAGACCTCGCAAGACGATGGCCATGCCCAGATCGACATGGCGCTGGATCGCGGCATCAATTTCATCGACACCGCCGAGATGTATCCGGTGAACCCGGTCAAGCTGGAAACCGCTGGCCGCACCGAGGAAATCATCGGCAACTGGTTCGCCAGAACCGGGCGGCGCGATGACGTGGTGCTGGCCACCAAGATCACCGGCAAGGGCTCGGCCGCGGTCAAGGATGGCCCCGAGATCACCCCGGCGCGCATCCTGTCGGCGATCAACGGCTCGCTTGGCCGGTTGCAGACCGATTATATCGACCTTTACCAATTCCACTGGCCCAACCGTGGCTCGTATCACTTTCGTCAAAGCTGGCGGTTCGATCCGTCGAAACAGGACCGCGCCGCGACGCTGGACAATATGCAGGCCTGTCTGGAAACGCTGGACGATCTGGTCAAGGCCGGCAAGATCCGCGCCTTTGGTCTGTCGAATGAATCGGCCTGGGGCACGGCGCAATGGCTGCAACTGGCCGAGTCCGGCGCCGGGCCGCGCGTGCAGACGATCCAGAACGAATATTCGCTGCTGTGTCGGCTTTACGATCTGGATCTGGCCGAGCTGGGCCATAACGAGGACGTCACGCTGTTGGCCTATTCGCCGCTGGCGGTTGGGCTGCTGACCGGGAAATATGCTGGGGATGTCACGCCCGAAGGCTCGCGCCGTTCGGTCAACCCCGACCTGCATGGCCGCATCACCCCGCGGGTGTGGGAGGCGGTCTCGTCCTATCTGGGCATTGCGCATGATCACGGTCTGGACCCGGTGCAAATGGCGATCGCATGGATCAAGACCCGGCCGTTCCCGGTGATCCCGATCATCGGTGCCCGCACCATCGACCAGCTTGAGGTGGTTCTGGGCGCTGCCGATCTGACCCTTGGCGACGATGTGCTGAAAGCAATTTCCAAGGCCCACAAGGCCCATCCGATGCCGTTCTAAGGCCAGATCGGATGCAGCGGGTCTCGACCACCGCCGAAGTTCTGTCGCAACCGCACCCGGCGATTTCATTCGCCGGGCCGGTGCCACAGGACTGGGCCGATTTCAACGGTCACATGACCGAATGGCGCTATCTCAAGATGTTCGCTGACAGTTCGGAATGGCTGATGGCGGTTCTGGGCTGTGACCCGGCCTATATCGACGCCGGGCATAGCTTTTTCACCGCTGAAACCCATGTCTGCCATCTGGACGAGGCGCGGGTCGGTGAACATGTGCATTGTGCCGTGACCTGCCTGCGGGCCAGCGGCAAGATCCTGTATATCTGGCAGGAAATCTGTGCCGGCGACCGGGTGCTGGCCACGGCCGAGCAGGTGCTGATCCATGTCAGCCTTGCCAGCCGCAAGGGCGCGGCGCCGCTGTCTCCGGTGGCTGACAACATGGCGCAGCTTCAGGCGTTGCATGCCGATTTGCCAAGGTCCGACCGCCTGGGCCGCGCGATCAGGGTGAAATAAGTGCAACTGTGGATTCTGGTCACTTTGGCGGCGGCTGCGGTGCAGACGCTGCGGTTCATGCTGCAAAAACAGCTGAAAGGCACCGGGCTGTCGACCGGGGGCGCGACATTCTCGCGCTTTCTGTTCGCGGCGCCCTTGGCGGCGGCGGTGGCGGCGGTTCTGGTCACGCGCTCGGGCGTGGGCCTGCCCGAGATGCCGCCCCGGTTCTGGCTGTTCGCATGGGGCGGCGGTCTGGGACAGATCATCGCCACCTTCGCCACGGTGGCCCTGTTCGCCGAGCGCAACTTTGCCGTCGGCATCGCCTTTACCAAGACCGAAACCGTGCTGGTGGCGCTGTTTTCCGCCGTGGTTCTGGGCGAGGCGGTCAGCGGCGCGGGCTTTGCGGCGATATTGGTCGGCGTGGCCGGGGTGATCGTGCTGTCGCAACCGCCGGGCGCGATCCGGGCGGCGGGGCTGTGGAACCGGGCCACCGGGCTGGGCCTGATCGCGGGGGCGTTCTTTGGCGCCTCGGCCATCGGTTATCGCGGGGCGACGCTGGCGCTGGGGCAGGGCGATTTCTTTTTGCGCGCGGCAGTGGCGCTGTCGGTGGTCACGGCATCGCAAACCGTGGCGCTGGGCCTGTGGCTGATGTGGCGCGAGCCGGGCGAACTGCGCCGGGTGCTGGCGCGCTGGCGGGTGACGGCGCTGGTCGGGGTGACCGGGATGCTGGGCAGTCTGGGCTGGTTCACCGCCTTTACCCTGCAAAACGCCGCCTATGTGCGGGCGCTGGGTCAGGTCGAACTGATCTTCTCGATCCTTGCCACGATGCTGATTTTCCGCGAACGGATTTCCAGCCGCGAAGTCGGCGGCATGGCGTTGCTGACGCTGTCGATCGTGGCGATCATCCTGCTGGTGTAAGGATCAGGCGATCCGCAGGAATTCCGACACGTCGCGGCTGTTGTTGAAAAACGGCACGCTGGCGGGGGGCAGGCCTTGCTCGATCAGGCCCATAACCTCGGCCAGAACCACCTCGGTGATGAAGGGCAGGTTGAACTGGCGCGCCTGCGAGATCGGAATCCATTGCAGGTGGCTGAGCTCATCCTCGGCGCGGCTGAAATCATCAAGATCGCCGATCGCATTCTCGGCCTCGACCAGAAAGAACCGCGCGTCGAACCGGCGCGGCCGCCCCGGCGGGGTGATGGCGCGAAAGATAAAGTGAAAGCCTTCGGCGCTGGGCAAATGGCCCGACGCGGCGAAATCGCCCCAGCCCTCGGGCGCGGGCGTGGGCCATTGACCGGGCTGGCCAAGGATCAGGCCGGTTTCTTCCCAGACCTCGCGGATCGCTCCGGCCACCAGCGCCTGCGCCCGAGTGGCATCGGCCTGTTGGCATAGCCGGTCGGCACAGATCGCGGGCAGGGGGCGGGCGACGGGAACCTCGGCGTCGACCGCATCGACCGCGCCGCCGGGGAACACGAACTTGTTCGGCATGAACGCGGCTTTTGCGCCGCGCTGACCCATCAGCACGCTGGGATTGGTCGCCGCATCCCGCAACAGGATCACGGTCGAGGCATCGCGGATCGCGGTCTTGTCCAGAACTTGAGTCAGCTTTTCACTCCGCCGAAACCATGCATGCGTTTGGCCCATTGCAGAGCGACGAACGCGCCTTTGAACCGTGGCAAAAGATATAGCGAAAGCGCCACGCAGCCTACTGAAAAGACCGAGGCCAGCACCAGCGGATCGGGGCGGAACTTGACAAAGGCATACAGGATCGTCGGCGCCATCAGGTGCCCGACGACGATGATCGTCATATAGGCCGGGCCGTCATCGGCGCGTTGGTGGGACAGGTCTTCGTGGCAAACCGGGCAGCTGTCGCGCACTTTCAAATAGCCGCGCAGCATCGGGCCCGCGCCGCAATTCGGGCAGCGGCGACGCCAGCCGCGCACCAGCGCCGGTCCAACCGGTCGTTCTTGGGTATCAGCAGTCATGTCTTGTATTCCCAGTATCGCGCCGGACTCGGTCCGCGCCGTTCGATCCATAATATACATCTGATCCATTTATTACACGCCCCATGCGCCGGTTGCGGCGGGATGTCGCAAACTTTCTGCACCAAGGCGCGACGGAAACCGCGGGCGGCGGCGTATCAGGTTTATCAACGCGGATGAAACACCCGCGTCAGAGCAAAGAACACAAAGACTTTTACAGGAGGCGCAAGCCATGAAACGCAAGACTCTGATGACCACGATTTCGGCCCTGACCCTGGGTGCAGTTGTTGTTGCAACCGCGATCCCGGTCCTGGCCCATGGCCCCGAAGGTGGGATGATGGAGCGCCTGCAAGGCGGGCAGCAGCGCAGTTTCGGGCTGCTGGACACCGACAGCGACGGCAAGATCACCAAGGAAGAATTCACCGCCCATGTGCTTGAGCGCTTTACCTCGACCGATACCGATGGCGACGGTGCGCTGACCGCCGAAGAAATGATGGCGGTGCGTCCGGGTGGCTTTGAAGGTCCGCGTGGCGGCCATATGGGCGATCACCACGGCGAAGGTTACGGCGAACGCCATGGTGACGGGTATGGCGAACGTTACGGCCATGGCGAAGGCTACGGCGAACGTTACGGCCATGAGAAGGGCGAATATGGGCGCGAAATGGGCGAGCACGGCGGTCGCTTTGGCTACGATATGGGTGATCGGATGCGCGGCGCTGCCACGGCTGAAATGCGCGCCGAACGCGCGGCCCGTATGATCG
>NZ_JBFHDW010000167.1:0-6037 GCF_041584535.1 Actibacterium sp.
CGAGTTCAGCGCCCCGATCAGCGTCGGATCGCGCGACAGCAGCAGCGGCACCACCGAGGCGCGCTGCAATTCGCTGACCACGTTGCCGGAATACAGCGCCAGACGCACTTCGGCGCGGTTGCGGGTGGCGGCGGTGAAACGGGCGCTCAGCCAATCGTTCGTCACCCAGATCGTGCAGGCGGCGATAAGCAGGAAAATGAACAAAGTAACCCGCATACGCCAGTTTCCACGGGCGACAAGCGGCGCCACCGGCGCTTGGTCAGACTCGGGCGCGCTGTGTTGGGTCATTTTATAAATCTAGGGCGGCGCGGGCCGCGGGGCAAGATCGCTGCGGCCTCAGGCCAGCGCCATCGCCCCGGCCAGCGAGCGGAACAAGGCCGCCCCGTCCGTGCCCCCAAGCAAGGGATCGGCGGCGCGCTCGGGATGCGGCATCATGCCCAGAACCCGGCGGTTCGCGCTAAGCACCCCGGCAATGTCCTCGGCCGAGCCATTGGGGTTGTCGGCATAACGGAACGCGACGCGATCCTCGCCGTTCAACCGGGCCAGCGTATCGGCATCAGCGTTGTAATTGCCGTCATGGTGGGCAATCGGCAAGCTGATGATCTGGCCTTTTTCATAGCCGTTGGTGAAATCGCTATCGGTGGTCTGAACGCTGAGCGGCACCGATCTGCAGATGTATTTCAGCCCGGAATTGCGCATCAGCGCGCCGGGCAGCAGGCCGGTTTCGGTCAGGATCTGAAAGCCGTTGCAGACCCCCAGAACATAGCCACCCTTGGCGGCGAAATCGGCGATGGCGCGGGCGATGGGCGAGCGCGCGGCAATCGCGCCGCAACGCAGGTAATCGCCGAACGAGAACCCGCCCGGAATTGCCACAAGGTCCAGACCGGCCGGCAGGCTGGTGTCCTTGTGCCAGACCAGTTTGGTCTTGTCCGACCCGGCCACGGCATCCAGCGCCACGACCATGTCGCGGTCGCAGTTCGATCCGGGAAACTGAATGACCGCCGCGCGCATCAGGCGATCTCCACCGAGTAGCTTTCGATCACCGTGTTCGCCAGCAGCTTTTCGCACATCTCGGTCACAGTGGCCTTGGCCTTGTCGGCGTCGGTCTCGGCCAGATCCAGTTCGATCACCTTGCCCTGACGCACGCGTTCGACCCCGTCGAAACCCAGCGTGCCAAGCGCATGGCGCACGGCAGCGCCCTGCGGGTCAAGAACACCGTTTTTCAGCATGACATGAACGCGGGCTTTCATCGGGGCGGTCCTCTTAGTTGATCAGAGTCGGTTTGGTCGAAGTAACATTAGCAGGCATCACACCCAGACGACGCGCAACCTCGGTATAGGCGTCGGTCAGGTTGCCCAGATCGCGGCGGAACACGTCCTTGTCCAGCTTCTGGCCGGTCTTGACGTCCCACAGGCGACAGCTGTCGGGGCTGATTTCATCCGCCACGACAAGGCGCATGTAATCGCCTTCGTAGATGCGGCCGATCTCGATCTTGAAATCGACCAGCTTGATCCCGACGCCATACATGACGCCCGACAGGAAATCGTTGACGCGCAGCGCCAGCGACACGATGTCGTCCAGATCCTGCTGGCTGGCCCAGCCGAAGGTGACGATATATTCCTCGGGCACCAGCGGGTCGCCCAAAGCATCGTCTTTATACGAGAATTCGATCACCGGGCGCGGCAGTTGCTGGCCCTCTTCCAGACCCAGACGCTTGGCCATCGAGCCTGCGGCATAGTTGCGCACGATGACTTCCAGCGGGATGATCTCGACCGCGCGGATCAGCTGCTCGCGCATGTTCAGCCGCTCGATGAAGTGGGTCGGCACGCCGATCTGATTCAGGCCGACCATGAAGAATTCGCTCAGGCGGTTGTTCAGCACGCCTTTGCCTTCGATGGTTGCCTTTTTCTCGGCATTGAAGGCGGTCGCATCGTCTTTGAAATACTGCACAAGGGTGCCCGGCTGCGGGCCTTCATACAGAATTTTCGCCTTGCCTTCGTAGATCTTTTTACGCCGTGCCATGGAATCTCCGATCCTTGGGCTGTCGGGGGAAACCCCGGCCGTTCTTGCGCCTCTCATATGCCAAGGCCGGGGTTAGGGCAAGGCAGCGCGCAATTCCTTTCAGATTCCCGCAAATGCCGTCGATCGGGTGCCACGCCCTCTAGGCAGGCCGGTGTTAATCCCTTACAAACAGGGCCGATAAGATTCTGGAGGACCAAGGCCAATGACCACCTTCGACGACCGTGAAAGCGCGTTTGAAAACAAATTCGCCCATGACGAAGAAATGAAATTCAAAGCACAGGCCCGCGCGAACAAGCTTCTGGGCCTCTGGGCTGCGGAACTGCTGAGCAAATCGGCTGACGAAGCCGAGGCTTACGCCAAGGACGTCATCCGCGCTGATTTCGAAGAAGCCGGCCATGAAGACGTGTATCGCAAGGTTGCCGCCGATCTGGGCGATCTGGCTGACGAGACCACGATCCGCTCGAAAATGGTTGAACTGCTGGCCGTTGCCAAAGATCAACTGATGAACGAAGCCTGAGCTTCGCACAAATTCAGGCCTCAGGCCCGTCAGACGCGCCCTGATTTTCGGGGCGCGTTTTTCGTTTCGGCGCTGATGCGGGGGAATCACCCGCTCTGATCCTGCCCATTTAAGGTGCACGCGTCTGATTCTGCCGCAGGCGCCACATGCGTCAGGCTCAAGATCATTATGACGATTAAGAATTTGCACATATGTGTCTGGCATGGCACCTGTGCGCCCAACGCGCGGCCTTAGGGCCGCTTTCCGTATTTTCTGAAAAGGACGCTTTCGCATGAGCAACGCCCTGTCCCGCCTGCTGGAAACCCGCGACTGGCTGCTGGCCGATGGCGCCACCGGCACCAACCTGTTTAACATGGGCCTCAGCTCGGGCGATGCGCCGGAACTGTGGAACGTCGATGAACCCGAGAAAATCCGCACCCTCTATCGCAGCGCGGTCGAGGCCGGGTCGGATCTGTTCCTGACCAACTCGTTCGGCGGCAACGCCTCGCGGCTGAAACTGCACAACGCCGAATCCCGCGTGCGCGAACTGAACCGCGCCGCTGCCGAACTGGGCCGCGAGATCGCCGACAAGGCGGATCACCCGGTCGTGGTTGCGGGCTCGGTCGGGCCGACCGGCGAAATCATGCAGCCGATGGGCACCCTGTCCTATGAAACCGCGGTCGAGATGTTCCACGAACAGGCCGAAGGGCTGAAGGAAGGCGGGGTCGATGTGCTGTGGGTCGAAACCATCAGCGCCCCCGAAGAATTCAAGGCCGCCGCCGAGGCCTTTAAACTGGCCGATATGCCGTGGTGTGGCACGATGAGCTTTGACACCGCCGGGCGCACGATGATGGGCGTCACCTCGGCCGACATGGCCGAGATGGTGGAAAAGCTGCCCTATAAACCGCTGGCCTTTGGTGCCAATTGCGGCGTCGGCGCGTCGGACCTGCTGCGCACGGTGCTGGGCTTTGCCGCTGCGGGCACCGAATTCCCGCTGATCGCCAAGGGCAACGCCGGTATCCCGCAATATGTCCACGGCCATATCCATTACAACGGCACGCCCGAGCTGATGGCCGATTACGCGGTTCTGGCCCGGTCCTGTGGCGCGACGATCATCGGCGGCTGCTGCGGCACCATGCCCGAACACCTGCGCGCCATGCGCGAGGCGCTGGAAACCCGCACCCCCGGCCCGCGTCCGACTTTGGACGAGATCGCCGCGAAACTGGGCGGGTTCTCATCGGCCTCGGACGGCACCGGAGACGACAGCGGCGCGCCCGAGCGCACCCGCCGTCGCCGCCGGGGATAAGCGCAGAGCAATGTCAGAACAGCGACAGCTGATCGCCGACCCGTGGCGGCACCCGGAACTGGCTCAGGTCCAGGGGCGGCACGGTCGGGGCCAGCCCCAGCCGGGCCTGCGCGGTGCGAAAGCGCGCGCCGATCAGCGCCGCATAGGCGCCGTCGCCGCGCATCCGGCGGCCCCAGTCGGGGCTGTAATCGCGCCCGCCATGCATGGACCGGATATGGCCCATGACCCGCGCGGCGCGGTCGGGACAGGTCTGATCCAGCCAGTCGCGGAACAGCGGCGCCACCTCAAGCGGCAGGCGCAGCATGATCCAGCTGGCCGACTGCGCCCCGGCATGGGCGGCACGGGTCATGATCGATTCCAGCTCGTGATCGGTCAGGGCCGGAATGACCGGCGCGACCATGACGCGGGTGCTGATACCGGCGGCGCTGAGCCGTTCGATGGTTTTCAGGCGACGCTCGGGCGCGGACACACGCGGCTCCATCCGGCGGGCCAGATCGCGATCCAGCGTCGTGACCGAGATCCCCACCCGCACCAGATTGGCGCGTGCCATGTCGGACAGAATATCGATGTCGCGTTCGATCATCGTGCCCTTGGTGACGATGGCGACCGGGTGGCGGAACTCGTACAGCACCTCAAGCAAGCCGCGCATGATGCGGTGATCGCGCTCGATCGGCTGATAGGGGTCGGTGTTGGTGCCGATCGCCAGAACCGCCGGTTGGTAGGCGGGGCGCGACAACTCGCGCGCCAGCCCTTCAGGCGCCTTGGGGCGGGCAATCAGCCGGGTCTCGAAATCCAGCCCCGGCGACAGGCCCAGATAAGCATGGGTCGGACGGGCGAAACAATAGATGCAGCCGTGCTCGCACCCGCGATAGGGATTGACCGAGCGGTCGAACGGCACATCGGGCGAGGCGTTGCGGGTGATGACCCGGCGCGGCTGTTCGATGCGAACCTCGGTGCGCAGCGGCGGCAGATCGTCCTCGGGCGTCCAGCCATCGTCGATGGCGACGCGGGCATAGGGTTCGAACCGTCCAGCATGGTTGGTGCTGGCCGCCCTGCCCTTGCGCCGATCCGGCGCGATATATGGGATTTCCGATTCCGTCATATCCGACTCCATCATGGAACAAAAATAGAACATTTCTTAACGCCCCGCCAGAGCCCGCATCCCGTCCAGCCGCGAAATTCCGCCGCGCTGTCGGTTGCGCGTGATCGGCGGTCGCTGCACGCCAAGCGCATCGCGGCAAATGCCGCCACCACCACACAAACCCTGTGCCACCACCGCCCAGATGGGAGACCCGATAATGGCTGACCAAGAAGACGACCTGATTCTGTCCGACCTGCCCGATGACGAACTGGTGCCGCAAATGCAGGACGACCTGTATGACGGCATGAAGGAAGAGATCGTGGAAGGCGTGAACATCCTGCTGGAACGCGGCTGGACGCCTTACGACATCCTGACCAAGGCGCTGGTCGGCGGCATGACCGTGGTCGGCAACGACTTCCGCGACGGCATCCTGTTCGTGCCCGAAGTGCTGATGGCCGCCAACGCGATGAAGGCCGGCATGGCGATCCTGAAACCGCTGCTGGTGGAAACCGGCGCGCCGCGCATGGGCCGTATGGTGATCGGCACGGTCAAGGGCGATATCCACGATATCGGCCAGAACCTTGTCACCATGATGATGGAAGGCGCCGGGTTCGAGGTAAAGAACATCGGCATCAACAACCCCGCCGAAGATTATATCGCGGCGCTGAAAGACTTTGACGCCGATATTCTGGGGATGTCGGCGCTGCTGACCACGACCATGCCCTATATGAAAATCGTCATCGACCAGCTCAAGGAACAGGGGCTGCGCGACGATTACATCGTGCTGGTCGGCGGCGCGCCGCTGAACGAGGAATTCGGCCGCGCCATCGGGGCCGATGCCTATTGCCGCGATGCGGCCGTGGCGGTGGAAACCGCCAAGGACTTTATCGCGCGCAAGCACAATCAGGCCGCCAGCTAAGCGGGTTCAAGGGGGCGGCGTCATGGATCTGAACGACAGCGCACTGACCCATGACGGTTTGCCCCTGCCCGCCGCGCGCGGGCGGGTGTTGTTGCTGGCCTGCGGGGCGCTGGCGCATGAAATTCTGGCGCTGATCCGGGTCAATGGCTGGGATCATCTCAGCCTGACCTGTTTGCCGGCGATCCTGCACAATTCACCCGACAAGATCCCGGC
>NZ_JBFHDW010000168.1:0-5924 GCF_041584535.1 Actibacterium sp.
GATGGGGCGGGCGAGGCCGAGGCCTACGCCGCCGCCGACATGGTGATCGGGGTTAAGCTGACCGACGCGAATCCCAAGCTGTCGGCGCGGGTGTTTCAGGTGCCGGGCGCGGGATATGACGGCGTCGATCTGTCGGTGCTGCCGCCCGAGTGCACGTTGTGCAACTGCTTTGGCCACGAAGCGGCGATTGCGGAATACGTGATGGCGGCGCTGCTGGAGGGCGAAAAGCGTCTGGGTGCGGCGCTGAGTACGACAGGCACGACCGGGGACGCGGCCATCGCTTATGGCACGCTTCAGGGCAAGGTTCTGGCCATCGCCGGGTTCGGCGCGGTCGGGCAAGAGATCGCCAAACGCGCGCTCGGGTTTGACATGGTGCTGCGCAGCATCCGCCGCAGCGGGCCGGGAATGGCCGAGGGCGTGGAATTCGCGCCATCGCTTGAGGCGCTGATCGACGGCGCCGACATGATGGTGATCGCCCTGCCCCAGACCGAGGCCACGACCGGCGCGGTCAACGCGGCCCTTCTGGCCCACGCCACGCCGCATCTGCACCTGATCAACATCGCGCGCGGCAGCATTGTCGATCAGGATGCGCTGGTCGATTTCCTGGCGGCCAACCCCTTGGCCCGTGCCACACTGGACGTCACCACGCCCGAACCTTTGCCCGACGATCACCCTTTGATGACCCATCCACAGGCCCGGATCACCCCGCATATCGCATGGCGCAATCCCGATTTCCGCGAGCGGAATCTGCTGATCTTTCGCGAGACCCTTGCCGCGCTGATCGCAGGCGCGCCTTTGCCCGGTCGCGTCGATCCCGCCCAAGGTTACTGAAGCAGGGTCAGCGTCAGCGGGCAGCGTTCGCCGCCATAGAATTCCTCAAGGATCGCGGTAAAGACCGGGCCGCCACCTGCGGCTTCGAACAGGGTGGCGCAGGACCGCAGTTTCAGCGCATCAATCCCGCCCAGGATCGACTCGGGGCGTTGGCCGGAATGGGCCAGCATTGCGGTCGATATTTCGATCAGACGCGGCCCCAGAGCCGGATGCGCCAGATAGGCGCGGGCCTCGTCCAGCCCGGCGAGGCCGTAAAACCGTGCCCGTTCGGACCGGCCCAGCCCGGCAAGCTGAGGAAAGACGAACCACATCCAGTGGCCGATTTTCCGCCCCGACCGCACCTCGTCCAGCGCCCAACGGTAAGCCCCGTCTTGCGCCGTGACGAAACGGTCGAGGTCGCTCAATAGCTGAACTCTTTGTAGATCCGGGTCAGGTCGCCGTTCCACTCGCCATGGTATTTATCCAGCAATTCGTCAGCGGGCACTTTGCCGCTTTCGACGCTGTCTTCCAGCGCATGCAGGAAATGCCGCTCGTCCGGGATCATCCCGCCAGCGCCCGGCTTGGCGCGGGCTTTCAGACCCTCGCGCGAAATTTCCAGAGCCCGGGCCGCCAGCGCCCGCATGTTCAGATTGCCGACATGAGCCTGCAACGCATCTTTCCCGGCGGCCACGCGCAGCGCCTCGCGGGTTTCGGCATCCCAGTCCTTGACCAGATCCCATGCCGCATCCAGCGCGGTCTGGTCATACATCAGCCCGGTCCAGAATGCCGGCAGTGCGCACAGACGCCGCCACGGCCCGCCATCGGCACCGCGCATTTCCATGAATTTCTTGATCCGCGCCTCGGGGAAAATCGTCGTCAGGTGATCGGCCCAATCCGACAGGGTCGGCGTCTCGCCCGGCAGCGCCGGCAGTTTACCGGCCATGAAATCGCGGAACGACTGGCCCAGCGCGTCGATATATTTGCCGTCGCGATAGACGAAATACATCGGCACATCGAGCGCGTAATCGACATAGCGCTCATACCCCATGCCGTCTTCGAACACGAAGGGCAGCATCCCGGTGCGGGCGTCGTCCAGATGGCGCCACACATTCGCGCGCCAGCTTTTCATGCCGTTGGGCTTGCCTTCAAGGAACGGCGAATTGGCGAACAACGCCGTCGCCACCGGCTGAAGCGCCAGCGCCACGCGGAACTTTTTCACCATGTCCGCTTCGGACGAGAAATCCAGATTCACCTGAACCGTGCAGGTGCGATACATCATGGTTTTACCCATGGTGCCGACGCGATCCATGTAATCGGTCATCAGCTTGTAACGCCCCTTGGGCATCACCGGCATCTGCTCATGCGTCCAGATCGGAGCCGCGCCCAGACCGATAAAGCCGACGCCAACCTCGTCCGCGATGTGTTTCACATCGTTCAGGTGGGTGTTCACCTCGTCACAGGTCTGGTGAATGCTTTCCAGAGGCGCGCCCGACAGCTCCAGCTGCCCGCCCGGTTCAAGGCTGACATTGGCGCCGTCTTTTTCCAGACCGATCAGGTTTCCGGCTTCCATCACCGGGGTCCAGCCGTGGCGATCGCGCAGACCCTCAAGCACTGCAAGGATCGACCGCGGCCCCGCATAGGGCAGCGGGTTCAGCGTATCTTTGCAATAGCCGAATTTCTCGTGCTCGGTGCCAATGCGCCAATCGTCTTTGGGCTTGTTCCCGGCTTCAAGATATTCGGCAAGCTGGTGAAAACTTTCGATCGGCCCGCCGCCGGATTGAGGAATGGACATGTTAGCTCGGACCTATTCACGTATCTGTTTGAAGTTCAGAGTTGGAAGTATTCGCCGGGGAAGTCAATGCAGGGCGGTCGCCGGGTGACGCCAGATCACAATGGTTTCAGCCGAGCGGGCGTGCAGGTGATGCAAGACAGCCTCGATCCGCACCCCGGGCAGCGCCGCGAACACATCGAACAGCAACTCGGTGCCCGGCGCATCGGTCGGAATGGTCAGCGGCGGCACACCCGGTGCGAACAGGCGCCAGGCATGGGTGTTTCCGGCCTGCGGCACCAGTTGCACCATGCTCAGCGCCGGAATGTCGATCACCCCGCCCGAGAACGGCCCGAAATAGCGCAGCATCCCTTCGTCCAGTTCGACCACACCCGGCCCGCCCCGGCCCTGCACGAACCGCGCGCGCTGAACCCCGGCCAGCGCGGCGGCGGCGGCGATCAGGGCCAGCGCATAGCCCAGCCAGCGCATCACCCCAAAACTGGCCGACGCCCACCACAGACCCAGCGCCAGCACCGCCAGCGCCGCCAAAGGCTCGCGCCAGCGCCACAGCGCCGCGCGCATTTCCGGGCGGATCAGGCTCATGTCCAGTCGCCCAGCGCCGATTGCCACAGGGTCATCGCCGCAACCGCCGCCGTATCAGCGCGCAGGATGCGGGGGCCCAGACTGACGGCATGGGCATTCGGCATCGCGGCCAGCCGGGCGCGTTCCGCATCCGAGAACCCGCCTTCGGGGCCGATCAGGATCGCCCATTTGTCGCCCCCCACCGACAGAACCTCGCCCGCGCCGACAAGTGCTTCGTCGCAGAACATGATCTGCCGATCCACGGGCCAGGTCGCCAGCACCCGGTCCAGCCGCTCAAGCTCGGCCACGTCGGGCACATAGGTGCCGCCGCATTGCTCGGCCGCCTCGACGGCATGGGCCTGAAGCCGGTCCCGGCGGATGCGCTCGGAGTTGGTGAACTCGGACTGCACCGGACAAATCCGCGCCGCGCCCATCTCGGCCGCCTTCTCGACGATGAAATCGGTGCGGGCCTTTTTGATCGGCGCGAACAGCAGCCACAGATCGGGCGGCAATTGCAACGGCTTGGTCTGCGCGACACAATCCAGCGCGCCACCGCGCTTGCCCGTATCGCTGACCTGAACCAACCATTCGCCGTCCCGGCCATTAAAGACCAGCACATGATCGCCAACCGATAGCCGCATCACCCCGAACAGGTAATGCGCCTGATCCCGGTCCAGAGGAATGGTTTGCCCCTGACCCAGAGGGTGCTCTACATAGAGCCTGACTTTCGCTGATTTCACGTCACTCATGGGACAGGACGATATGACCGGGCAGGACAAAACGCCAGAGGCCACAGGCCAGGTTTCCGACGCGGTGCGCGGCAATTGGGTGGACCGCCTTGCGCCGCCCAGGGCCCGGCCGTATCTGCGGCTCAGCCGCGCCGACCGGCCGATCGGCACATGGCTGTTGTTGCTGCCGTGCTGGTGGGGCGTGCTGTTGGCGGCGAATGCGACCGGTTGGCGCTGGTTCGACCTGTGGATCATCATCGGCTGCGGCGCCGGGGCGTGGCTGATGCGCGGCGCGGGCTGCACGTGGAACGACATCACCGACCGCGACATCGACGGACGCGTCGCCCGCACCCGGTCGCGCCCGATCCCGTCGGGTCAGGTCACGACCAAACAAGCGGGCCTGTGGATGGCGGCGCAGGCGCTGATCGCGTTCTGCATCCTGATCACTTTTAACGGTAACGCGATCTATCTGGGGATCACCTCGCTGGCGCTGGTGGCGATCTATCCGTTCGCCAAGCGGTTCACATGGTGGCCGCAAGTGTTCCTTGGCCTTGCCTTCAACTGGGGCGCGCTGCTGGCCTGGACCGCGCATACCGGCGCCTTGGGCCTTCCGGCGATCCTGTTGTATCTGGCGGGCATTTGCTGGACGATTTTCTACGACACGATCTATGCCCATCAGGACAAAGAGGACGACGCCCTGATCGGGGTGAAATCCACCGCCCGCCTGTTCGGAGACAACACGCCGCAGATCCTGCGGCTGTTCCAGATGCTGACGCTGATCCTGATGACCGCCGCAATGGTCGCCGCCCTGATGAATGGCGCCGGTTTGCCGCGTCTGGTTCTGGCGGTTCTGGGGGTGCTGGCGATGGGCTGGCACATGTCATGGCAACTGGGCCGGCTTCAGACCGATGACGCCGACACCTGCCTGATGCTGTTCCGCGCCAATCGCGATACCGGATTGATTCCCGCGCTGTTTCTTGCCGGTGCCCTGATGCTTTGATTGCGCCCGGCGGCTGGCGCCGGTAAGACTTGCCCACCCGAAAAAACCGAGCCAACCGCCAATGCGCCTGACGCCCCCGAACCTGATCGCCATCGGCGCCCTGATCCTTGCCGTTCTTCTGTCGCTTGCCAGCGCCTATATCGCCGTCAACGTGGTCGAGAACCGGGCCGAGGCCGCGATCCGCAGCGCGCTGGCCCGCGAGGCGATCACTTGGGTCGATGTTCAGGGCGACGGGTTGCAGGTGCGGCTCAGCGGCACCGCCCAATCCGAGGCCCGGCGCTTTCGCGTTGTCACCATCACCGGCACAATCATCGACGCCAACCGGGTGATCGACAATATCGAGGTCACCCCGACCAAACCTCTGGAAGCGCCGCAATTCTCGCTGGAACTGCTGCGCAATGACAGCGGCGTGTCGATGATCGGCCTGATCCCCGCCGATGGCCGCCGCACCGACATCACCAACGCCGCCCGCAACGCCGCCAACGGCGCACGCATCACCGACATGCTGAACACCGCCGATTACCCGGCAGGCCAGAATTGGAACGCGGCACTGGATTTCGGGCTGAAGGCGCTGGAAATTCTGCCGCGCTCGAAAATCTCGGTCACCAATCAGCGCGTCGTCATCACCGCGATCTCGGACAGCCGCGCACAAAAGCACAAGCTTGAGGCCGAGCTGCTGAAAGCCAAACCCGCCGATATCATCGCCAACATCGACATCTCGGCCCCGCGCCCGGTGATCACGCCGTTCACGCTGCGCCTTGTCATGGACGAAAGCGGCACCCGGTTCGACGCCTGCTCGGCCGATACGACCGAAGCCGCCGACCGCATTCTGACCGCCGCCAAGGCCGCGGGCGCCACTGCACAGGCGACCTGCACCGTCGGGCTGGGCGTGCCAACCCCCGCATGGGGCAAAGCCGTCGAAAGCGGTATCCGCGCCCTTGCTGAACTGGGCGGTGGCAGCCTGACGTTCTCAGATGCCGACGTGACCCTTGTCGCGCTGGACAGCACCGAACAATCGCTGTTCGACCGGGTGACC